>NZ_DAHXOI010000012.1:0-61749 GCF_027364955.1 Ferrimicrobium sp. | reverse complement strand
ATCCTGGGCATCCGGGATCGCCGCTTATGCCAGGTGCGCCGATGCCGCCTGCGTCCATCGTCGGTATCGCGGCGACTCCGGGGGGGCATGGTTACTGGCTCGTCTCCTCTACCGGTAAGGTTTACAACTTTGGCAGCGCGAAGTTCTATGGTCAGGTAGCGGCGACGATGCCGAATCCTGGGCATCCGGGATCGCCGCTTATGCCAGGTGCGCCGATGCCGCCTGCGTCCATCGTCGGTATCGCGGCGACTCCCTATGGTGCGGGCTATTGGGTCTTTGGTGCCAACGGCGCGGTCTATTCCTTTGGCGGAGCACCGACCTACCCGGCGATGGCAACTTCTCCCGGACCCTCAACTACGCCAGTCACCGCAGCGACGATTGGTTGATCGAACGCTGGATGGCTGCCGTTCCGTTCTCCAAGGGGCCTTCCACCGATATGGTCATCGCATAGTTGGGAGGTGAGCGATAACTCACGGGATCAGGGCCTGCGTTGAGAGATCCAGAGAAGCCGGCGGGGAGGCGCTGCTTTACGGCCGCAGGTGCGCAAAACCTCAATCATCGTAGCTCATTGTACGATCAGTGAAGGAATCGAACTCGACCGACAGAGACTGTAAGAGGGTAGTAACCACATTTCTCCTTGCGCTCGAGAGGGCGTATCGGTGCCGTTCTCAATCTGTCAGAAGTCCTACGAAGGCAGAGGCCTACCTTGGTCCAGTGGACATCGTTCGCACACAAACCGCTCCATGCCCAGGCCCATCAATACGCTCCTAAGGAACGATCTTCTAGAGTGGATCCATGCAAGTATCTCACCATAAGGACACTAGCGCCCCGCCCATCCCTCCACCGCTCATCGTGCTCGGTGCGACCATAACCGGCGTGATCATCGATCGTCTCGTCGGTGTGAAACGATCACCCTCACCGTTCCTTCGTATCATCGGGTATACAGTGTCGATCCTTGGCGGATCGTTGATGGCCTCGGCCGCTTTTGCTATGCTGCGCTGTGGGAACTCTCCAGATCCACGAACTCCAGTCCAACGGTTGAACCAAAGTGGCGTCTTCCGATGGAGCAGGAATCCGATCTACCTTGGCATGCTCCTCAACCAACTCGGAGTAGGCCTTGTGCGCCGTTCCCTGGCCACGGTGGGCTTGGTCCCAGTGTCTCTCGCTCTCTTGGTCCAGAAGGTGATCGCGGGGGAAGAGATCTACCTCGCCTCCCGCTTTGGTGACGAGTATGCCCAATACTGTGAGCAGGTACCCCGATGGTTTCGGGGCATTGGTTCGCGCGCTTCCTGAGCCACCGCAAGCGTGCATCGAAGCGGTGGCGGCGCCGGATACGAACAGCAAGAACCCGATTCGAAGCGGCTGATAGTGGTCCCATCCGGCTTCTCACAAGCCTTCCTAGGAGACTCCCTTGAGGCACACGCCATGGGCAAGGAGCGACGGGCAGGATCCTCCGGCGCATGCTCGCGCCGAGGTCTGAACGGTCGCTAGAACCTGGTGCTATAGGTCACTCCATGATTCGAAAGCATTGCGGGCGGTTGCAGCATCACACGATGCTGAAAAGACGACAAACCCTCCTCAAGGTGACGAAGAGAGCCAACCAAGCTCCTCGGCTCGCAGCAGTGCACTCGCACGGTTGCGGGTTCCAGTTTTTGCGATCGCCGAGGAGAGATAGTTGCGCACGGTCCCCTCAGAGAGATACAAACGGGCAGCCACCTCGGCGACCGATGCCCCGTAGCGACAGGCAGCCAGAACTTCACTCTCGCGCGGAGAGAGTGGAGATTGGCCAATCGATAAGGCCTCGCCCGCTAACACCGGATCGACAACGGTGTGCCCCTGGGCCACCGAGCGAATCGTCGCGGCCAACGTTGCTGCCGGAGCGTCCTTGACGACAAAACCTGAGGCACCCGACTCCATTGCCCGTCGGAGATATCCCGGTCGGCCGAAGGTGGTGAGGATAATAATTCGACAGGCAGGGTAGCGCCGGTGTATTTCAATAGCAGCAGAGATGCCATCCAATCCAGGCATCTCAATATCCAAGAGCGCGATCATCGGCCGCGTCCGCTCGACGGCGATGACCGCCTCATCGCCGCGACCAACGGCAGCGACGACGTGGAAATCATCCTCAAGTTCAAGGAGGGTTGCCAATGCGGTTCTCACGAGCTCTTGATCGTCTGCAAGAAGAATGTCGATCACCATCGACTCCGTTCCGGCACCACGAGTTTGACCTCCCAACCGAGCGGGTGCTTGGGACCTACCTCTAGCGATCCTCCCACACGGGCGACTCGTTCGGCGAGACCTGCAAGTCCATTGCCAAAGTGGACCTCACCCCCGCATCCATTGTCTCGCACACGCATCGAGGCCGACCGCAGCTCGATGGTACAGTTGGTAGCACGCGCATGCCGAACCACATTGGTGACTGACTCACGGATCACCCAACCGAATAACTCCTCGACCCCGGGGGAGAGCTCGGCACCAGCGTGTTCGACCGTGAGCTCCACACCTGCGCTGGAGAGTAGTGCTCTTGCAGCTTCCAGCTCTCCAGCAAGCGACCTGCCTCGATACCCCGCCACCGTCGCCCTCACCTCTGCCAGCGCTTGTCGAGCAAGCGTCTCGACCTGGTGGATTTCGATACGAGCCTGCGCCGGATCTCGATCAAAGATCTTGGTGGCGAGTTCAGCTTTGATGGTGATCGAGGTGAGAGAGTGTCCGAGCACGTCATGTAAGTCGCGCGCAATCCTAAGACGCTCGCTCTCACGAACTACCCGATCGAGTTCATCGCGAGTCTCAACCAGCAGATAATTGGTGCGAACGAGTTGCGAAAACGCGAGAACGACCAGACTCGCCAGGAGGATCGTGAGCGGCATCGATAGACTCCCTGCTACCCTCCACCCTGGCTCAGCGAACGGCAAGAGATAGGACACCAGAATCGCAAGAACGATGAACGGCCATGCCTTTGTCTTTAGCCTCCCGATAATGGGGGCGAGAATAAAAAGCGGCATGATCAGCGCATCATCGCGGGCAATTGGTAACTCAATCAGGAAACAGAGGCCCATAATGCCGATGACCGAGACAAAGAGTAAGGGGCGAGCCGTGATCCCGGTGAATACCAGCACAATATAGAGACCACCAAAGAGGACGAGAACTCCAAGCCCGACCAATAGCCCTGCTCCATGGCCAAAGCTCAGGACGCCACCGGCCACCTGTGCGCAGTAGGCGAGAAAGAGAAGGGGAAGTGCGACCCTGACCCACGTCAAGGGCACGTTCCCGCCTTCAGTTACCTCATCACACCAACCTTGGCCCATCCAACGTCCACCTTCCCCGATGGCTGCATCAGACTCGCGAAGTGTCGCGGACATAGACGAGCCGAGCCAGCAGAACAAAGGCTACCGTCCAGATGGTCACTACGAGCCACCCCTCAAGCGTCCATGGAGATCCTCCAAGCGAGACTGCACCTGCCCGAATCAACCAATAGGAGGGTATCAGCTCAAAGATCTTGTGAATCAATCCATCGCCACCAATGTTGCCAAACCCTCCACCGATCAGAAGAAAGAGCGTGGAGACGCCGCCAGTGACTGGACCCATCGAGTCCGGTTTGAGAAGGTGACCGATCATGACACCGATCACGGTGAAGGGCAACAAACCGACGAGAAACAGCCCGGTCATGATCAACCAGTGGACCATCGTGAGATGAACGCCAAAGGCGCTACCAGCGAGATACATGACGATGAGGGTGAGAATCGCAATCATGTAACCGGCCAGGATTTTTGCAGCAAAGTAGTACCAGGTCGGCAACGGAGTCAGCCGCATCTGCCGGGTCCAACCCGTCTGCCGTTCTACGGAGATCCTCGGTCCAATCGAGATCGCTGCAATAAGGGCGCCAAAGCCTGCCATCGCGATCATGTAGTACAACGGAAACGGGACCCCTCCGAGCTTGTCATGGCGATCGGCCGATGTGAAGGCGACGTACAAAACCAGTGGGAAGACGAAGGAGAAGATCACAAACCTGCGGTTACGTAGCGTGCGTAACAGCTCATAGCGAACATAGAGTAAACCCATCAATCTTCTCCCTCTCGTGTTAACTCAACAAAGGCCTGTTCGAGACTGCCGCCGGTGACCTCAATATCAGTCAGCCCTGGATAGGCACCAAGGAGGGCATAGAGCACCCGATCCGAATCAGAGCAGGTCAGAATCACGGTGGGGCCGTGCCGCTCGACGTTCACTACCCCGTCGAAGGCCCCCAGGCAGCGAACGTCAACATCGGGCAGGGTAGCTCGAATCATCCTTGACCCCACCTTGGCCTTGATCTGGTTAGGAGTCCCATCGGCGACAATCAACCCATTGGCCATGAGCACTACCCGATCCGCAAAGGCATCAGCCTCCTCGAGGTAATGGGTCGCAAACACCACCGTCTTTCGATCCTCGACCACCTCACGCATGGCCCGCCAGAACTCCCGCCTCCCTTCGACGTCGATCGCGGCGGTGGGCTCGTCCAAGATGAGAAGCTCGGGATCCCCAACCAAGGCGGCCGCGAAACGTACCCGTTGCGCCTGGCCACCTGACAGTCCGGTGGTGAGCTGTCGCTGGAATTGATCGCACCCAGTTCGCTCCATGACCTCATCGAGATTGCGTGGATGGGGATAGAACGACGCCATCAACTCGATCAATTCACGCACCCGTAGGTGATCAAGTGGGGTCCCTGTTTGGAGCATGCCTCCCACTAAGCCAGCCGCGATAGCCTTGGCTGGGGACATCCCAAAGAGCTCGGCCTCTCCCTGATCGGGGTGCACGAGCCCGAGCACCATGTCGAGCGTGGTCGTCTTGCCGGCCCCATTTGGACCCAGCAGCGCGACAGTCTCGCCTGGTTGAATGAGAAGATCCACGCCACGGACAGCGAGAACGGGGCCAAAGGCCTTGGTTACCCCTTTCAACACAATGGAAGGGGTGTCTGTCATCGTTTTCATGACAGTTACACTAGCAAGCACCCCGTCTAGCCGATGGTGTGTGCTGGCATGAGTTCCTGATGACAACTGTCATACTCAAAGCAATCCACAGCGCACCATATCTCCCTCTAGGGAAAAGCAAGAGGAGGAACCCATAAAGGGCTCCTCCTCTTGCTCAAGACAGTAACACGTACGTCAGTCAGAGAAGGTGGATTTGATCTCTTCGGGCTTCACCGAGTCATCGGCACCAGCGACAGACTCAATCACACGGTGATCGGCGGCTGCATGGGCTGCGTGCTCTTCATGAAGGTGTTCCATCGCCTCTTCGGCATCGGTTGCGTTGTACTTACCACCACGCATCCACGACGCCCCAGCGGCGATCAAACAGGCAATCGCAGCAAAAGTGAAGGCCTCTGAGAGCCCATGACCAAAGGCTGGGGAGATAAGGCTAGGGAAGAAGGAACGACCGATGAGATAATGGGCATTGGCCACTGGCAGGGTGCTAAGAAGCTTGGACCCCAGCAGCTTTGACATCGGGTTGTAACCCAAGAAGGCCGCAAACAGCGTGCTCACCGGTGGCAGCGAGGCCACCTGTTTCGCCAAAGCGACCGGCACATGCTGCTTGGTCAACCCGGACAAGAGGGCACTCGAGAGGTGCGAACGCAACCCAAAGATCATGAGGCTGAAGAAGACACCGATCGAGAGCACCATCGCCGAGTTCATAAAGGTCGCACTCATGCCGGAACCAACTCCGCGTTGATTTGCTGGCAAGCTATTCATGATCCCAGCGCGGTTTGGTGAGGCGAAAAGTCCCATCGCCAACCCGTTGATCGCTAGCAGAATCGCAAAGTCCATGTAGGAGAAGTCCACCGGGAGAAAGATCAACCCGATAAAGGAGCCCGCCGCGATAATCATACCTCCGGTCGCGAAAGGCCGTGCGCCGTAGCGATCTGAGAAATAACCAGATACTGGTCCAGCGACGAGGAATCCGATGGTCAAGGGCACAAGGTAGATGCCCGCCCACAACGGTGTTTGCGAGTAACTGAATCCATGGGTCGGCAACCAAATACCTTGAAGCCAAATGATGAGGATAAACATCATCCCACCCCGGCCTAGAGAAGCCAGGAGACTCGCCAGGTTCCCGGCCGTAAAGGCTCGAATTTTGAAGAGTCGCACGTTGATCATGGGCTCGTCGAGGCGTAGTTCGAGCCAGATAAAGACGCCCAGGGTAGCAAGTCCTCCAAAGATCGCGGCAATGACGCCAGGGTTCGTCCAACCCATGGTGTGGTCACCGTAGGGCTGGATTCCATAGGTAATGCCCACCAAGACTGAGATCAGCCCAGCGGCAAAGAGGAAGTTACCGAACCAGTCGATCTTGGCCTTGATCCGAATACCGGTGTCGTGGAGCACCATGTAGGCCCAGATCGTACCAGCGATGCCGACCGGCACCGAAACGAGGAAGATCAACCTCCACGAGATCGGTGCCAGAATGCCACCGAGGATCAGTCCGATGAAGGAACCAGCGATGGCGGTTACGTTGTTGATGCCAAGAGCAAGACCGCGTTGGTTCGCAGGAAATACATCGGTCAAGAGCGCCGCTGAGTTGGCAAAGAGCAATGCCCCACCCAAACCTTGGAAGATACGCATCGCGATCAGCCACAGGGCGCCAGCACTTCCATGCATCCAGGTAATGGAGAGCATGATCGAGAAGAAGGTAAAGATCGCAAAACCCATGTTGTACATACGAGAGCGACCAAACATATCGCCAAGTCGGCCAAAGTTAACCACCATCACCGCCGTGACGACCAGGTAACCCATGAGGACCCAAAGGAAGTAGGAGGTGTTGCCGGGGGCCAACGGGTCGAGGTGGATGCCGTTGAAGATCTCTGGCAAGGAGATGAGCGCGATCGACGAGTCGATCATAACCATCAACACCCCAAGCGTGGTGTTCGACAGGACTAGCCACTTGTACTTTGGGTTATCTCGCATCGCAGCGCTTCGCTGCCGAAAGGAGGACTTTCCCTCCAACGTTGCCGCCATTTGTTTCTCCTTAATACTCTTCGATTGTTGTTGTGACTATCTGCCATGCAGAGCTGCCACACTGCTTCCTCGTGTCACTCACCCACCCCCAGGCAAAGAGACGGTTCCTCAGACCAACCATCAGCCGCCAACGAAGGTGAACCTTCGGCAACAGCTACTGTTTTGCTACCACAGCCTAGCTGTTAGTTGCTTGCAACCTGCAACTACTTTTGTTACCCACTTTATTCCCAGCTATCAGCGGCAGTTCACTTACGCTCCCATCGAGATGGAACGCTTCGCCAAACCGAACCAAAAGCCCTCAACCTCGTTGACAATTGGGTCATCACCACCGGCTCCCAGCGTCACAAACAACGGTGCAAAGTGCTCAGTGCGAGGATGAGCGATACCTGCCGCCGGTGCCGCGTGTGCGAAATCGAGCAGCTGACCGACCTCACCGTTCGCGAGGGCGTTCGCTCCCCACTCATCAAACTCCCGAGACCATGACGGTGGATCCGCATCGGGCCCAGCGGCCCATCGCATCGCACGGAGGTTGTGGGTAAAGAATCCACTACCGATGATCAGGACGCCCTCATCACGCAGGGGTGCAAGCGCCTTGCCCAATGCCAGCAACTGGACGGGATCCAGCGTCGGCAATGAGAGTTGCATCACCGGAATCGTCGCCTCGGGAAACATGACCATCAGCGGCACCCACGCACCATGGTCCAGCCCTCGCGGTTCATCATGGTCGACTGGCTGGTGTGCTTTGGCAAGCAAGCGATCGAGAGACGCTCCAAGCGACGCTGAACCAGGGGCAGGGTACTCCAGCTGGTAGAAGCGCTCCTCAAAACCCCAGAAGTCATAGACTAACGGCACGGATCCCGAGGAACTCAGACTGATAGGATTCGACTCCCAGTGCGCAGAGATCACAAGAATTGACTCCGGAGTCGGTAGACGGCTTCGCCACTCCCGAAGTTCATCGATCCAACGCGTATCATCGAGCAGAGGTGGCGCGCCATGACTGAGATAGAGCACCGGCATGGAACTAGAAGAGGTGACAGACATGTCCCCAGTATAGTTGCAGATGCACACATTCGTTGGGTTCCTCTGGTCACCAGCGGAACCCAACGGGACGTTGTTACCTGCCATTACACTTTCGTTCATGTATTGTTAACCTTGTTCATGCGTTCGGCGAGGAGGCCACCACGATTGGGATCTGGGTATTGGGGGTCGTGCTTCTTGCCTCTGTCGCTCATGCCACCTGGAACGCGCTGGCAAAGTACATCGACGACGCCAGCCTTGCCTTTGCTTGGATCAATCTCACCGTGGCCGGTATTGGTGTCGTCTTCCTCGGGTTCGTCGGCCTCCCCAACGAGGAGGCGCTACCGTTTCTCCTAGTCTCATTCTTGATCCACATCGCCTATAACATTTTTCTCTTGAACTCCTACCGGTTTGGCGATCTCTCCCAGGTCTACCCACTCGCTCGCGGGCTTGCTCCGATCCTGGTAACGATCGGGGCCTTCCTCTTCGCGGGGGAGAGCCTCGGCACCGGCGAGGTGATCGGAATCCTCATCATCGCCGCAGCCCTCGCCTCTATTGCTGAGTTTCATGCCTCCAAGACGCTTTGGCTCTCCATCGCGACCGGGTTTGCCATCGGCGGGTACAGCTTGGTCGACGGCCTTGGCGTACGACATGCGCATTCCTCATTTGCCTATGCAGGGTTGCTCTTCCTCCTCGAAGGAGGGATACTTGGACTCGGGATCACGTTTTTGCGGATTCGTCAGCAACGCCCAATGATCACCGCCAAGCTCAGCCTTGGCCTTGGTGCTGGTGCGCTCTCCTACCTCGCCTACGCCGCGGTGCTGTGGGCACAACAACGTGCCCCTTTGGGCGTCGTGTCAGCCCTCCGAGAGACGAGCGTTATCGTGGCAGCGCTGATGGGAGCGTTTTTTCTTAAGGAAGGGTTTGGGCGCCGTAGGGCTGTCGCCGCCATCATCGTCTGTCTCGGTGTGGCGATTTTGGTTTTAAGCTGATGAGAGGATCGCACAACTGCTGGATCCTCGCTCAGCCTAAGGTGACCTTATGAATCGCGCACCGTTTATCGAACACGACCACATTAAACGTCTCTCCCACCCGGTTGTGCTTGACGTTCGGTGGTATCTTGACGGCCGCAATGGCCGCACGAGCTATCTCGAAGGGCACTACCCTGGTGCGATCTTCGTCGACCTGGATACCGTCGCCACCCAGCCCGGCAAGGCGACTGCTGGCCGCCATCCACTCCCATCACCAGAGCAATTTGCCTATTCCCTCGCGGCGCTCGGCATCCAACCTACGACGAAGGTACTCGTCATGGATGATGCTCGCGGTTCGATCGCAGCCAGACTCTGGTGGATGCTCGATGTGCTCGGCATCGAAGCCTATGTTCTGTGGGGTGGGATCCAGCAGTTGGCAGCCACCGACCTGTGTACCACACCCTGCCTTCCAGTCCCAGCTGCCCCCTGGGTTCCATCACTCGAGCAATGGCCAACCGAACGTATCGCCACCACCGAAGAGATCGAGGCAGCAACCTCCGAGTATCTGTTACTCGATGCCCGCGCCCAGGCTCGCTACCTCGGCAACGAAGAGCCGATTGACCGAGTAGGTGGCCACATCCCAGGTGCACAGTCGTTCCCGTGGCAGAGCATCCTCGACAGGATCGAGGCTGCCATCGATGTCACTGCAGATCCAGAGCTACAATCCCTCCTCGCCAGCGACCGGGTCATCGTCGCCTACTGTGGGTCGGGGGTTACCGCATGCACGCTGGTATTGGCGTTCCGAGCCTTAGGTCGTGACATCAAGCTCTATCCCCCCTCCTATTCAGGGTGGTCCAGCGACCCATCCCATCCAATCTGCACGCAGCCCTGTCAAACATAGGTCCAGCGCTTTGCAGAGGCCACCGATCGCCTTCGTTACTCCTGTGCCACCGAGAGCAGCGGCTATCGGCACCGTCGATAAGGGCGGCTTAGAGCAGCGCTACGATATCAGCGATCACGAGATAGAGCACCAGTCCGATCACCGCTAGATAGATGAAACTCATCTGCCAGCGCCACTTATGGTTCGCGACCCAGAAACGCCGTATTCCCTTCACATCGAAGAAGAGAGCAGCGACACCGATCGGGATGCCGATCTCGGGGCCAAAACCAGCGAGAGCACCGATCCCGAGAGCCGGGAGAATGAACGGAACAATAACGTAGCTCAAGGTGCATCGCAGTCCAGAGATAACCATCGCCAGACTAAAAAGTCGCTCAGCGGCCTCCTCGCGGCGCACCGTAGGACGAACGTCGGGGATACGAAGAATCTTTCTCGCCAAAGCATCGTAGCGTGACGCTGATGGGGGTTGATTGATCATGCACTGTTGATTCGCTGCGATAGCCTCGTCCATGCTTTCATCATAGCGACCCATCAACTACAGACAAAGTCGAGGGGCGAACACACCCACAGCTCGGCATCAGGTCTTGGAGTTGTCGCTCGTCAGCCCATCGGCTCGCCACTGCGCTCGACCTCAAGATAGCCCCGAATCGCCCCTAGCTGGGATCGCAACTCTTGGCTCGTCAGTGCTCGGAAGAGTGCTCTGATCTCAGGCGTCGAGATGTGCCCCGCCGGGATCGCCAGGACGAAATCTTCGGTCGCTCGCGCCTGGAAGTTGAGCCCAAACTCGAGCGCCACGGGCTCGATCGTGACACCAAAATCCGCAACCCGCGACACGATGGCACTGCCAACCAGTGCGTGGGCCGAGAGAGCAGAGTCATAACCAGTCACGGCTTCACCCGACACGCCCAACTCACTGAGCACTTCGTCGACCATGTGACGCGCCTCCGAGCCCGGTTGCCGATTCGCAAGGCGCAGCCCCTGTTCAATCTTCGCCGGCGTTGGAGACTCAGATCGATAGGCCAATCCCTCGCGCCAACGTGCGAATCGGAACAGCTCAGCGTCAACCTTCGGATAGGGTGCGCCATCAGCAACATGGAATCCGGCTGCATGGATGAGGCCACGACGCAAGAGATCCAGCGCCTCTCCATTCGACGCTGGCCACCAGAGACACCCGATTCGCGGGTCAACGTTGGCAAAAATACTGGGCAGCAGCGCCAGTGCTGGGTCACAGCCAGCGATAATCAGCGCAGGTGGCACCTCGCGATTCGGATTCAGGGCAACGTCACCAAGACGGCGCGGACTCGCTTGTCCAGACGGCGAGTCCGCGGAACCCGCTGTCGACGAAGAGATGGTCGCGCCAGCGGCCCCAAAGCCCACATTGAGGCTGTGATCGCCAGCAAGTGGCAGCGCAACGGCACGACCGTTGACCCAGGAAAAGTCGGCTCGAGAGGCCGTGAGTTCTGGTGCGAGTGAGGTCGCCACCACCTCGGGATACCTCACGGCTACGGAGAACAACTCCTCCACCCCTACTCCCAGCGCCCTTGCCAATGCGATCGCCGACTTCAGGGATGGATCAGAGAGACCAGCCTCGATAGCGGCGATCGCTTGACGTGACACCCCGACCTGAGCAGCCAACTGCTGTTGGGAAAGCCCCAAGCCAATGCGGGCAAGCCGCATCCGATCGCCTCTCATCGTTCGCTCCTTCCATAGCCGCCAGCCGATGAGGTGCAGGACCAGCGCCCGAGACATCGATCGTCATTGCCAAACACCGGGGGATCCAACACCGTCACGCTTGGCTGATCGCTCTCGGTGAGCCGGTTATCGGCAAAGGTCACGAGGAGCTCCTGGTCTGCGAGTCGTAGCCGATAACGCACGCCAGTGCCGACGTCACGTGCGGACAGAATTGAGACTGGGAGCACGCACCCACGGGCTGGATCCGCCTGAGCGATGACACGGTCCGGACGGACCCCGATACGAGACAGCTCATCGATAGCGACAAAACTCGTATAGCCAAGTATCTTCGCCATCGCAACGGTCGACGGCTCTCGCAACAACGTAGCAAGCGCTCCTGATCCAAGGGAACGGCCATGTTCCACAACGACGAGATCATCGGCAAACTGGGCGACAAGCTCCAATTCATGGGCCACCACCACAACCGGAATCTCAAGGGGACTCAGCAGTTCATCGAGCAAAACAAGCAACTCTTGGCGCAGGCGATCGTCGAGTCCCTGGAAGGGCTCGTCGAGTAAGAGCGCCCGGTTAGATCGTCCAAGGGTACGAGCGATGGCGACACGTTGTGCCTCGCCTCCCGAGAGCTGATGCGGTCGTGCGGAGAGCAGAGGCCCCAACTCCAACCGCTCGATCATCGGCAACAATGGCACCAGCGAGTGCTGGTCCTTGCCGTAGAGTAGATTGTCACGCACGCTGAGATGGGGAAACAGGTGCGGACGTTGACTGATGAGACCGATCTGGCGCTCGTGCGGTGCCACAAGAACGTGTTGCCCAGTCGCACCCAGCTGGGTCAGGACACGTCCGCCGAGCGTCACACGGCCCGTCGTCGGGATCGCAAGCCCAGCGGCAATCTCCACTGCGGTGGTCTTCCCCGCGCCAGAGGGGCCAAAGATACCCAGCCTTCGGCTGGGTTTAGCCTCAAAGGAGTATGCGATGGTCTGTTCCTGTCGAGTGATCGCAAAGTCAACGGCGAGCACGCCGACTCCAGAAAAATGCCAGCAAAGGGAACGGCAACGAGACGACCAAAAGCACGAGCGCATAGGGTAGTGCCCTCTGCAGCCCTACCTCGTTGAGTGTCGTCCAAACCTGCATCGGCAGACCATACGGGTGGTAGGCGATGATGATGACGGCACCAAACGCTCCGATCGCTCGCGCCCATGCGATGGCGAGACTCGAGGTGAGTTGTGGCAGCGAAAGCGGCAATGAGATCCGAAAAAAGCGCTGTCTCGGAGTGTCACCAAGGAGAGAGGCTTGGTCAAGCATGCCCTGATCGAGACCGACAAAAGTCGACTGGGCTCCAAGCACGTAATACGGCGCGGCCTCATAGACCTCGGCAACGATGAGGGCAAAGAAGGTGTTCGTCGCGGACAAATGGACGTGTGCCAACAACCCACCCAACGGCGTGAGCGGACCCAGCATGAAGACAAGAAGAAGCCCGATGACCAGGGGGGGCATCAACAACATCAACAACATCCCTGCCTCTAACCAACGAACTCCGCGCCTCGGTGATCGTGCCAAGGTGTAGGCGAGCGGCGTACCCAACAATACCAGGATCAACAGGGCGATAAGCGCCGAGCCGACAGAGACTCCGAGGGGTGAGAGGGCTCCTGGTTGGCGCAGCGCCGTCACGATCTCGGATGGTGAGACCTTCAGCACCAAGGTGATGAGGGGTCCAACAAGAACCAACCAGATCACGATGGTGGAGGCAACCGCGAGCCACGACGCCCACGTCGCAGGTCGGATCGACGGGTGGACGTTAGTCTGCATTCCGAACAGATCGTGGGACATCGGCACCCACAAAGATGGGCTTAAAGACGGTGTAACCTGCGTGGATGAATGCCCGCCGACCCAAGGATTCAAGCTGGTACCGAACAAAAGCGTCAGCGGCACGCGCGTCGTAATGTCCCAGTACCGTCGCATCAACAAGCAACGGTACTCCATGCACGACGGCACCATCGGTAAGGGTGAGCCGTGCGCTGGCATAGTCCTTAGCAAGACGCGGATTCCCGAAGTTGATCGCGGCAGGCAACGCAATGTAGGGCAGGTGGAGTTGGATCGCCTGTGACTGAAATGCACTCGCGGCATCGAGTTGGCCAGCCTCTAATCGTGCCTCAAGTGAGGTCTCCGAAAAGACCTCGGCCGGGTTGTCGAGAGCGCCAAGGATCCCCGTCACGAGACTCGATGGGAGATGCATGCGCCTGACAGCGAGTTCGACCATCTCATAGAAGGCCTGACCCTGGGGATCTGTATTGGGGTTGGTGCGACCGAGGAGGAACCCTTTCGCGTCGAGGAGGCCGAAGAGCCGGGAGATCGGAAGCTTTCCTTGGCTAATTTTTTTAAGAGTCGGGGCATAGGAGGTGTGGGGGTTATAAGCCACCACGATCGGAGAAGCGGCAAAGGAGACATACCAGGAAGTCTTCGACGGCTCGAGTTCGGCGATCGGAGCAGCTCCGATGCTCTCAAAAACATTCGGGGAAATCTCTCCAGCAACGATCTCCTTAGCCAGACCAAAAGATCCAGCACCCCTCCCAAGATAACCATATCCGCTGGTCTTGGCAAAGGCAGGTCCAATGGTCCCTTCATTCAATAATTGCAACGATCCAGCGTAGGCGACATTCGCTGTCTGATGTGAGACAGGCGACGCCCCCGTTGACGCACCGCACGCACTCAGCACCAGGGCACTCATCCCCGTCGCTACCACCATCCGAATTCGAGAACCCTTCACGCAATCTACAATAGCAGATAGCAATTCTTGCTTGCACCTACCGGGAATTTTCTTTATCGTCTGGGATAGGCAATGACTCCCATCGTTGGGGCTCTCCTGCTCCTGGACAGGGTGCACCCTCGTGTCGCCTGGGTTGAGAAGCGGTTGCGAATGCCTCGGCACCCCTGTCGCGACAACAAGCAATCTCGGTCTCCATTAGAGTAAACCCGTGACACGACCGCTCGACCTGCCGACCTCCTTCGCCGACAGGGTCTGCGTGACCGATCCGGACATCATTGATCCGTATTGCAACGACTGGACTGGTCGCGTCATCGGCACAACTGACCTACTCCTGCGCCCCGGTACCCACCATGAGGTTGCTCAATTGGTGCAGGCCGCACGTCAACACCGTGCAACCCTTCTCGTACAGGGAGGCAATACCTCGCTTGCCGGTGGATCCGTTCCGCTTGCTCATGAGATTCTTCTCACCACCGAACGCCTCGACACGATCGCCGTCGATCCAGCGTCGATGACGGCGACGGTCGGAGCCGGCGTAACGCTCGCCCGGCTCCAGTCAGAGATCGCCCGTTACGGATTCAGCTTTGGCGTCGACATCGCCTCTCGAGGCTCCGCGACGCTTGGTGGCATGACGGCAACCAACGCAGGAGGGATCCACGTCCTACGCTACGGACCAATGGCCGATAATGTCGTGAACCTTTCCTGTGTTTTTGGCGATGGATCGACAATCGAGCGCCGCGACACCCTGCTTAAAGACGCGACGGGCCCATCGTTGCAACGTCTGCTTATCGGTTCCGAGGGCATCTTTGGCGTGATCACCTCGGTAACTCTGCGTTTGCAGGCAACATCACAACATCGCTCGGTCGCCATCACCCCTTTGGAGTCGATCGACGAGGGCGTGGCTATCAGCACGTTGCTCCGTGGCAAGCTAGCATCGGTAAACGCCATCGAATACCTCGGACCTGAGGCGATTGCCCTCAGCCCGTCCAATCCACCCTGGGAGCGTGGGGCTGGCGGCGCACTCCTTATTGAGGTTCTCGAAACAACCTCCTCACTGGTCGATACCCTCGACAATCTCAGCCTTGATCGAGAGTGGGTGCTCGCCGACACGACACAAGCGATTCATGGCCTCTGGTCCTGGCGCGAAGACATTGCAATGTGGGTGGCCAGGGTTGGCAAACCGCTCAAACTCGACCTCGCCGTGCCAATCAACCGCATCGGCGACCTCTACCGACAGGCGCAAATGGTAGCACAGGATGCCCGCATTCAGTGCGTCTGCTTCGGTCATCTCGGCGACGGCAACCTCCATATCAACCTCGTAGGCGATGATCATTCCCTCGAAACATCCTCTCGAGCGATCTATCAGGCGGCGGTTGACCTCGGTGGCACCATCAGTGCCGAACACGGTATTGGTACCCTCAAGAAGGGGGTTCTCCCCCTGATGCGATCGGCTAGCGAACGTCATCGTCTCTCTCAGCTGATTGAACTCTTCAACCCAGGAAGGGTTGTCAATCCAAATGTTATGCTGGACCCATCACAAGGAGGCGGATATGAGCGAAGCTGACCAATGGAACGAGCGTTACCGTGAAAGCGACCGGCTCTGGATTCCAGACGCCGACGCATCCCTCAAGGAGGCAATGGCTACAATCGCGCCAACAACTGCACTCGATCTTGGCTGCGGAGAGGGTCGCAATGCTCTCTACCTTGCTCGAGAGGGCTTCCAGGTAACCGCCGTAGACTTCGCTGACGTCGCCTTAGATCGACTTCGTACCGTTGCGGCGAATGAAGGTCTGACCATCGAGACCGTCTGCGAAGACATGTACTCGTACCTCGCCCACCCACATCGCTTTGGCCTCGTGATCCTTGCAAATATCCACCCCCCACGTCCCGCGCGCCTCGATCTCTACGCCCATCTGCGTGAAATCGTGAATCCTGGTGGCCATCTCTATATCATCGGTCATCATGTCGACTCCTTCGGCGTGACCGGTCCACCCGACCGAGATCGTCTCATCGATGAGGACGAGATCCGGTCGGCCTTTGACGGGTTCACCATCGAAACACTCACAAAGGTCTCTGACATCGCCGATCACGGCCACGCGGCACCTTCCCTTGTCGCACTCCTCCAGCGCCCAAGCGACCCTACTACGGCATAACCTTCCGAGCAGGTCTCGCAGAGACGCAAGGATAGCTCTCCGCCACTCCTCACCAAGGCCCTAAGTCCCGCCCTTGCTGTGTCCAAGGCCACTGGGTATTGCCCCGTTCGATCCCTAAAACGAGTAGGTGAAGCCCGGGTGGGCCAGGGAGTGGAAGGAGTGATCATGACCAAGTTCATGCATCATCAGACAACGACACCAACCAAGACGGCCGATGTCACCAATATCGAGGAGCCACGAGCGGCTCGTTGGCTCTTTGCCAGCAAGGCCGCCTCATGGATCTGGCTGATCGTACGGCTCTGGTTGGGCTATGAGTGGATTAACGCAGGTGCCTCCAAGCTCTGGGGAGCAGAGTCGGCGGCGTTCTGGAGGAGTGGCCTTGGTGTCAAGGGCTTTACCCTTGGTGCTATCGCTGAGTCCAAGGGACCCCATGCACAGGTCTCCTATGGCTGGTGGGTCACGATACTGCGTCATGGGGTGCTCCCACACTATCTGTTGGTAGCACGCGTCGATGCAATCGCAGAGTTGGTGATCGGGATCGCCTTGGTTCTTGGTGCCTTTAGTGCAATCGCTGCCTTCTTTGGCCTTGCATTGAACTTCACCTATGTCTTTTCCGGTGCTGTCTCAACGAACCCCGTCTTTATCATCCTTGGCATCGGCATCGTACTGGCCTGGAGGAACGCTGGGTGGCTAGGACTTGACCGTTACCTGCTTCCACGGATGGGAACCCCATGGCAGCACCAGCGTGCTCTCCCAACTCAAGACCCAATCAGCCGAGACCCAATCAGTCGAGACTCAACCAACTGAAGACCCACAGACCTTAATCCACATCCCCAAGGCACACACCAACTCCCCCTCATCTACGAGGGGGAGTTGGTGTCTTTGCATGCACACTCCCCTGATGGCCTAGACGCCAATCCCTGCAAAGGAGAGGCCAGCCAATATCAGAATGATGAGGCCTGCCCTACCGGTAAGCTGGTGGCGTCAGCTAGGGCTGGGCTAGCTCCGACTCTCGGGTAAGGAAAGTTTGGTCGATACGTTGATAGCACCAGCGACGTGAATACTCGAGCCACGCTCACGCTTCTTTGCCTCTCGCTCATCTGGGGCTGTTCCTTCATCTTCATCAAGGTGGGAGTCGAAAGCTTTTCACCCATTGAGATTGCACTCCTCCGCACTCTCTTGGGCTCCGCCGTTATCCTCGTCATCGTCCATGCTCGAGGGCTCCAATTCCCGCATGGTCGCGGTCTCTGGTGGAGGCTCGCCATCGCAGCAGCCGTCTCGAACACGATTCCTTATGTGCTCTTTGGCTACGGAGAGACCCATATCAGCGCCATCTTGGCAGGCCTTCTCAATGCGATGACACCGTTGGTCACGTTCCCAGTAGCGATCATCGCCGGAATCGAACACTCCTCCTCTCGGCGTATCCTTGGACTGGCCCTCGGCTTCCTTGGCGTGCTGGTCGTGCTCGGCGTGGGTGGCAATATTGCGTCAGGATCGCTGCTTGGCAGTGCTGCTTGCCTGTTGGCCGCCGTCTCCTACGGGGTCGGTTTCGTCGTTGTCCGCAAGATCATCCCCATTACCGATGAGGCTCGTCTTGGCCTCGCTGGAGGGCAACTGCTCATGGCTGCCGCTGAAGCTCTCATCGTCCTACCGCTGTTCTGGCACGGCACCCAAGCGATCAATCCGCGATCGATCATCGCGATCCTCCTCTTGGGAGTGATGGGAACAGGTGTTGCTTATATCCTGAACTACGCACTCATCCACCAAGTCGGAGCATTAGGTGCCTCACTCACCCCCTTAGTGATGCCCATTTTCTCCACCCTCGCGGGAGCCTTCATTCTGGAGGAGCGCCTCATCTGGTACCAGCCCATCGGGGCTGCGCTCATTCTCATCGGCGCTTGGTTCGTCCAACGTTCCCCTCGCCTGCTCGCCCACGACTAGCAGACAGTCCTCATGAACCCACCCTGTTTCCTTCCAGCACACCAATCCTGAAGGTGTATACCATGGCCCTCTATCCACGATGGCTCAAGATACTGCATCTGCCTAGCGATCACCGATGGCAAAGTCATCTGGCACGAGCACATCCGCAGGATTGAGATCTGCAATCGATGCCTTGCCCAAGGCATAAAGCGTCTCTGAGACGCCGGCGCGAAGAATCTCGAGGACATTGGTAACGCCAAGCGCACCTCCCGCCGCGAGCCCCCAAAGATATGGGCGGCCAATCATCACCGCGCGAGCGCCGAGCGCGAGCGCCTTTACCACGTCGGAACCTCGTCGGACACCCCCATCGAGCAACACCTCGATGTCATCACCAACGGCATCAACAATGCGAGGCAGACAACGAACCGTAGCCGGGGTCGAGTCGAGGTTGTTCCCCCCATGGTTGGAGACCGAGATAGCGGTCGCTCCAATATCTCGCGCCCGATAGGCGTCTTGGACCCGAGTCACCCCTTTGATCATGAAGGGTCCATCCCATTGTTCGCGCAGCCAAGCGAGATCACCCCACGTCGGAGGAGGGGTACGCATCCACTCCTCGAATGCAGCAAAGAATCCTGGAACTTCACCGCGAAGATCAGCCATGTTAGGGACCCCAAGATCCGGCGGACCGCCTGCGGCGAGGTAGCGCTGCACGTAGCCTGGTCGCCTGACGAGCTCCGGCAGATACCTAACGATGGCCTTTGTGTCGAGGCGTTGGGGGATCCACGGACTTCCCCAATCACGTCGAAAGTCAAAACACCAGTCCAAAGTCACAATCAGGCCGCGTGCACCCGCCTCGCGTGCGCGCTGGAGTCGGCTCATCAAGAGCGACCGAGATCCTGACCAATAGGTTTGAAAGAGAAACTTCTCCGTCACCGCCGCAACGGCTTCGAGGGGAGAGGAGGCGAACGCAGAGACCCCCATCAGGGTGTCCGCTTCGTTCGCCGCGCGTGCCACGGCAACCTCGCCCTCCGGGTGCACCGCTTGAACACCGGTGGGCGAGAGAAGCACGGGGAAGCTCACCGCTGTTCCCATGACGACCGTAGCCAGCGCTCGCTCAGCCGGTAGATCAGCTACCGTCGGCAGAAGTGCAAGACGAGAAAACGCTGCGACATTCTCGGATGCGGTTACCCCGGCCTCAGCACCAGCGCGAATCGCTGCGAAGACAGAGGGCGGGAGTATCCGACGAGCACGACGCTCCGCCTCCGCCACCGATTCAAACCATGTACGTGTACTCGACATCGATTACCTCCACCTTCTCGTACGCTACCACACACCTCCATGGGAGCGGCCAACTCAAGGGGCCGATGCATCGCTGACGTATGACGTATCGGCCTGGGTCTCGATACCGCTCGATCGCCAGCAGTCATCGTCGGCGGTTTGAGCGCCACTGGCCATGTCAGTAATAGCGATTCGCTATCGATCACAACAGCATCTCGATAACACGCGGTTCTCGCTGGCAAAGCTTCCCGATCACAGACCCGCGCCAAGAGTTCTTCGCCAAGGATACTGCTCACTCAGCCATACCGGTACCGACGCTGCTTGGGCGAACCTTAGCAGCGATGCGAGCGTCAGCCATGGAGGTGATCGGTTCACCCAGCAACGGGATCGGAACTCACGAGGATATCCACTTATCTTGCAAACGGCGCACCGAAACCCTGACGAACGCTCACCCCGATCCGGTCAGGCCTTTTCACTAGCTACTCGAAGTCATCGGCAAGTACACTTCCAATCTTCTTCCCAAGATCCGGGATTTGACGTCTACGGATCACGGCAAAGACAAAGCTGACGACTAAGAGGGCGAGTACAATCCACGGGAAAATATCAAATGGATAGGGTTGCCCAGGCTTGATCAACCCCCACAGCGGCAGCACCAACGCGATGACACCAAGAACAGGAATGATGAGGTGTCGGAGCACCGAGAAAAGCTCTCGATGCTCGCGGAGAAAGTAGACCGGCAACGCAACGTTCAGCGCGAGATAGACCAGGATGATGGGGATCGTTCCAAGCGTCGCGATATCGCCAGCGATGTCCAGGGGATTACCATGGCTCGCCCACAGGAGCGTGATAATCAACGCGATCAAGGAGTAGGCCAACAGCGATATTACAGGAGTTCCGTATCGGTCACTCAACTTTCCGAGGGCGCTTGGCAGCAGTTTCTCCCGCCCAGCACTGAAGATGATGCGGGTCTGTGCGGTCGTTGCTCCGATCAGCGAAGAGAAAGTGCTGGTAAGACCGGCAAGGTAGACCAGAATTGATACCGGCCCAAGAGCCTTGTCGGCGGCGGTAACGAATGGGGCCGAAAGACCACCGATGGTCGTGGCGTTGTTGTGGAAGGCCACCGAGGTCGTCCACGCCATCAGAACGTAGATGATCGCCACCGAAATCGTCGCAATGTAGATAGCCCGTGGCACTGCACGTCTGGCGTTACGAGTCTCCTCCACCATAGCACCAGGGTTGCCAACGCCGATGAAGAGGAACATCGCGAGTGGGAAGGCAAGCCCCAACCCCGAGATACCCCTATGAATCAAGCTTGGCTCAAAGCTCGCAAAGTTGAGATGCGAGGAGTTGGTGATGACGATGGCTACCATGCTGACGATGATCAGCAACAGCTCGAACGCGAAGGCCATCGTCGCCCACCGTGCGCTGACTTTGACGCCACGATAGACCAGAAAACTCACAAACGCGACGAAGACAATCGTGATGGGCTCCCAAGCGATGGTGATATGGAGGTACTTCAGGAGGATCAGGCTGGTCCAGCCGCCCATGATCGCCATGACATAGCCAACCGCGACGATATAACCAACAGAGAGTGCCCACGCCGTCATCACCCCAGGAATCGCTCCGAACGCCTTCCCGATGTAGGAGATATAGGAGCCCGAGCTCGGAGACACCTTGGTGAATTCAGTCAGGCTGTTGAGCTTCAGCAGAATGGCGACGGCGGCGACGATGATCGCCAAGGGACTCGCAATGCCCGCCGCTGCCGCGATGGCAGCGAATGAGAAGAAGAAGCTCATCGCCGGCGCCGTGTCGGCCAGCGAGACGCCAAGAATATCAGCGGTGCTCAACGAGTTTTGTCGAAGTCTATTCGACTTTTCGGTTGGCTTCACGTCCTCAGTCATTGCTACCCCCTTATCGATCAACGCCACCACTCTACACCCAGGAACAACACGCCGAGCAAAACATCAGCCTGTGCAACAACGGATCGACTCCACGCACTACCGCACCGAGCATCGCTTTGGGAACGCCGTGATCCGGCACCACTGCTTTCTTGCCACCGTTACTGCCCACTAGTCCAGCGACTGCGCCTCCATCTCGTACAGACCTTCACAATGTCTGGCAACGAACACGTTGACCATTGCCCGCAGCGTCGCACGTGACAGGCAGCGTTCAATCATGGGATGCGTAGCCGGTTGCGACCTCCACCACCCCACGACAAAGCAAACATGGTCCGTCACCCACCGCACCGCCAGGGTATTGGACAGTAGAGACCCAATCGTTACAGTGAGTTAACATAACTCCCCGCACGCGCTAGCCAGAACGCATACTCTTACAGATGAAGCAATTGGAGTGCGGCTGGATTCCTTCTATCGGTGTCAGCCACACCTGAAACCGAAAGCGAAAATACCATGAGTTACCAGGCTGAATATATCTGGATTGATGGAACAAAACCGACGCCTTTGATGCGAAATAAGACTCGTATTATCCAAGATGGCAAGGCACCCGATATCTGGGGATTCGACGGCTCCAGCACCAACCAGGCCCCTGGAGAGAACTCTGACTGCGTCCTGCAACCGGTCTTCCAGTGTCAAGACCCTATTCGCGGCGGAGATAATGTCCTTGTTCTCTGCGAGGTTCTTCTCACCGATTTCACCCCACACCCCACCAATACACGCTCGGCGTTAGTGCAGACGGCAGAGCGTTTTGCCGATCAGGAGCCGATGTTCGGCATCGAACAGGAGTACACCTTCTTCAAGGACGGCCGGCCATTGGGGTGGCCAGTCAACGGCTTCCCTGCGCCGCAGGGAGCCTACTACTGCGGCGTCGGCGGCCAGAAGATCGTCGGCCGCGATATCATCGAGGCCCATACGCTCGCCTGCATGGAGGCTGGTCTCCATATCGAAGGCACCAATGCCGAGGTTATGATGGCCCAATGGGAGTTCCAGATTGGCACGCTCGCTCCACCAGAGATCGGTGACGAGCTTTGGGTTGCCCGTTGGCTACTCATGCGCATCGCTGAGGACTTCGAGGTCGAGGTCAACTGGGATGCCAAGCCCGTCGCTGGCGACTGGAACGGTGCCGGTGCCCACACCAACTTCTCCACCCTGGCTATGCGTAACGACTTCGATCCTATTATCGCGGGGTGTGAGGCGCTTGGCCGAAAAGTCGAGGAGCACATCGCCAACTACGGAGACGGCATTGAGCGTCGGCTCACCGGTAAACATGAGACCGCTCGCTACGACGAGTTCAGCTACGGCGTCTCTAACCGTGCCGCCTCGATTCGTATCCCGTGGGCTGCCGCTAAGGCAGGCAAGGGGTGGCTCGAGGATCGACGTCCAAACGCCAACATGGATCCCTATACGGTCTGCCGTCTTATCATCGACACCGTCTGTTCGGATGCTGAGTCGTCCGTAGAAGCAGCTCCGGCTGATCTCGCCGACGCCATTTAAGCCAAAACCTTTGGGTTGATCGCCTCATCCAGAACGAGACGTCAACATGAATCAGAGTAGAGAGGCCGCCCAAACAGGTAGTTGGGCGGTCTCTCGATTTTGTGCTCAACTCACCCGTCGCGATCTGGCATCTTCTCATGGCCGTCCCAGAACGCGACGACCTATCGTGCTCGCCCCTTCCTTCTCACTTCTTCGACTCCTTTGTAATTCACGATCTGACGCAGCTCATGAACAACCTCAACGAGATCAGTCTGTGCCTCCATCACCTCCGCGATCGGCTTATAGGCATCGGGGTGTTCATCTAAGAGCGCCTCGGCGCTGGCTGCGTTCCAGGTCTTACCTGCCATCTCGGCATTCAACGAATCAACAGAGAGACTCCGACGTGCCTCCATCCGTGACAGACGCCTGCCAGCACCATGGGATGAACTCGTATAGCTGGCTACACTACCTCGACCACGGACAATATAGCTCTTGGCCCCCATCGAACCAGGGATAACGCCCAAGTCTCCACTACGCGCCCGGATGGCACCCTTACGCGTCAGCCAGACATCCTTCCCACCATGGTGCTCCATGACCGTGTAATTGTGGTGACAGTTGATCGCTGGTTCGGGCAGCAAGGTGCGTCCAAGGAACCAAGCTACCTGACGTACCACCTCATCAATCATTGCCTGTCGGTTCGCAAAGGCGTACTCCTGAGCCCAACGCATATCCCCGATATAGGCGTTGAACTCGTCAGTACCTTCCACAAGGTAGGCCAGATCAGGATCTTCAAGTTCAATGAAGTACTGACGCATCAGCCCCTTGGCACACTCAATGTGTTTGGTGGCAAGAGCATTGCCGATACCTCGCGATCCAGAGTGAAGCACTGCCCAGACGTCATCGTTCTCATCAAGACAGATCTCCACGAAGTGGTTGCCACTTCCGAGGCTCCCAAACTGGCTGTAGGCACGTCGTTGATCCTGTTCGTTCCAATCGGACCGCGCGGCGATCAGATGCTCGATCGTGGTCCTGGTCGTGTCATCGCGATGATCACCACGATGCCCCTGTCCCATGCCAGCCGGGATGGAGCGCGCAATCGCATGATGGAGCTCATTGAGATTATCGGGAAGTTCGTCTGCCTTCACGCCCAGGAACTGTGCCACCATGCCACACCCGATATCGACCCCTATCGCTGCAGGAATAATGGCACCGCGCGTCCCAAAGACGGTTCCAATCGTCGAACCCATGCCTACATGCGCATCGGGCATCAGCGCAACGTGTCCCGTGACAAAGGGCATGCGGGAAAGGCGTGCCGCCTGGTCAATGGTGGCATCTTCGATCTCCCCCCAGACGAGTACGTTGTCGTGCATTCTTGGCATGGCGTAACCCCTTACGAATAGCACTATCAGTGTAATCGTCGTGAACTACTGCCGCTATCGATCAAAGGAGCAGTCGGTATCATCGAGTGTTACGACGACAGCACGTTTCTGTGAACACCCATCACGATCGATCACCAGCAACGAGGCTGACAAAACACTACGTCGTACTGGTTCGGTGTTTCTCCCCTACCAGATCACACGACGCATATGCTCGGCCAACGCGCGGACAGTCGTCACCAACCCGCAGAGCGCTAGCCACCAGAGACCGGGGGCAGCACCACAACCTCACCGGTGGTGGGCATGGCACTCTCTGGGTCAAGAACCACGGAGCCGTGGGCCAGACGACAATACGGGAGAAGCGCCTTCATCCCATCGCCACAGTGTTCACCAAGCTGGGCGACAAAGTGCGAGACGGTGCCGGACTCGACCTCAATCTCGATCGTATCGGCACCAGCGACTGCCTTGGCGTTCCCGAAGAATCTAACGATCACGATCCCTCGGATCGAGCAGTTGGGCGATCTCCGTCGTCAGGAGATCGAATGCCTGATGGAGGGTTCGCAGCGTCTCCTCAACTCCGACGAGCGTCTCCTCAACTGCCTGCGTTTCACGATCATCCATCATGTCTGGCAGTTTAGCACCGACTCCATCGGCTCGATAACCACGAGACAACCATCGCGAACGGCACGCTCAAAGCTCAATCGACCCACGCTCAATACCTGAAGGCAGGACGGATCGCAAAGAGCAAATACCATCCACAGGCGACTTCGAGCACCACGAGAGCAATACCGTTCAGGCCAAAGAAGAATGTCAGCGCAACCCCTGCTCCGAGTTGGACAAGGGTACCATGAAAGACGATGCGCCACCCTCGCTCCCGAAGTTCTCGCAGTGGCTGGACACTCCGCAGATACATGACTCCATAGGCGGCAGTCAATGCCGCGGCCACATAGAAGCTCGAGAGCGCAGACCCACCGACACAGCCGAGGAGTACTCCTGTGCAAGATCCTCCAAAGGCCGTCGCAGCGCTCACAATATCAAAGGCGTCCAAGAGAACGAGCACTCCAACCGCCAACGCGATCACCCACGCCCACTTCGTCAGACGATCAACGACGGCATCGGGAAGCTTGGGCAGACGAGAGGAGGCGCTCAACAACCTATCCTCTAACGTGATCAGCACAATTCGATCACCTCCCACCTCGGCTTCTAAGCCAGTATAGTCTTATGGCTCCTTCGCCGGAAGCTCATCGTCATCACCCCCGAGAACTGTTATCTACAGCAACTGGGATTGACGCGGTGGCCAAACGCCCAAGAGGTCTCGTGTTACTTCGCTAGCGGTCACAATCCGATCATGAACTGGGAAGGTGCCCCACGAAGCGCTCAGTCGCGCGACGACCCGCACCAGAACGAGACAGGCGCCTTCAACCAGGTAGACGATGTGTCGTGCGCCATGGCTGGGTCCAACTCAGCAACACCAGTCACTAAACTGCAACACAATCTTGCTGGGAGGATCGATAACGTGACGGGGGTAAACCGGGATGATTGGCTCGTTCGCGCCAAGGGTATTACCAAAGTTTTTACCACCAACGGCCGGGGCGTGCTCGCACTCAACGATGTTGATCTAACATTGGCACGAGGCTCCTTTACCTCGCTCATTGGGCCATCGGGGTGTGGCAAGTCCACCCTCCTCAGGATTGTTGGCGGTATCGAGACTCCGAGCCAGGGGTCCGTCGAACACGCACGCGCACTCCAGGTTGCTTTTGTCTTCCAAGACCATGCCCTTTTCCCTTGGCTCACTGTGCTCGACAACGTCAGCTTTGGCCTCAAAATGGCAGGCGTGGAGACCAAGGAGCGCAACCGCCGATCACAACTCTGGATCGAACGGGTAGGGCTTGCTGGCTTTGAGAGGGCGTTCCCCAATGCCCTCTCCGGGGGCATGCGGCAACGCCTCTCCATCGCTCGAGCGTTCGTGACCGAACCCGATGTCCTCCTCATGGACGAGCCCATGGGGGCACTGGATGAACAGACCAGGCTCCTCATCCAAGAGGATTTGATCCGCCTGTGGGAGGAGACCCGCAAGACGGTGCTTCTGGTCACTCACTCCATTGACGAAGCCATCCTCCTCGGCGACCAGGTGATGGTCATGAGTCGACGCCCCGGCCGCATCAAGGCCAGCCTCACCGTATCGCTGGAGCGCCCTCGCACCCTTCACAACATGGCTGACCCTCGATTCGTCACCTTGAAGGACACCATCATCAACGATCTCCACGATGAGGTCATGGCATCGATGGAGTTTCGTTGACCACAACATCCACAGAGAATCGGATCGATGCTGAACTCAATCGGAGCTCGGCCCACAGTCGCCGTCTGCGCCAGCGCGACTTGGTGCTAGGGATCGCCACCCCGGTCGCACTACTCGTACTGTGGCAGATCGCTAGTTCTACTGGTCTGATCGACGCCAAGATCTTTACCCCACCGACAACCATCTTCTCCACCGCCATCACCCTGATCAACAACGGCATCCTGACCCACGATCTCGGTATTACCTCGCTCCGTCTCATCGTCGGCTTCGTCCTTGGAGGTGCGGCAGGGATCGTTGTCGGGATCTTTCTTGGCATCTTTCGCACGCTCCGTGCCGCCTTCTCTCCGCTGTTTTCCGCCCTCTACGCGGTACCCCAGATCGCGGTACTACCACTGCTCCTCGTCATTTTTGGGATCGGGGAGACACCAAAGATCCTCACCGTGGCCGCTGTCTCGTTTTTTGTCCTCGAGATCAACGCAATGGCGGGGGTACGCTCGATCGATCCCCAACTCATCGAAGCCGGAAGGGCATATGGAGCCAAAGGCCGACGTCTGTTTTGGCACGTCCTCATCCCTGGAACCTTGCCCGCCATCTTCACCGGCCTCCGGGTGGCGGCAGCACTTGCACTTGTCGTCGTCACAGCGACTGAGTTCGTCGCCGCCAACAGTGGATTGGGCTATCTGGTCTGGAACTCATGGCAACTCTTCGAACCCAACCAGATGTATGTTGGCCTGATCACCATCGCGCTGGTTGGAGTGATACTGACCGGTATCGTCGAACTCGTCGCGCGAAGGATCATGCCCTGGTCACGTCGGAACGCTCGTGACTGACCAGTTACCTTGATCTCAGCCGGGAGTGCCGTGTTGGTTGATTATACTCGCCTGAAACATCCACACCAGGACAGTTCACAAGGTACTCCCAACCCTATGTGTCCCTAGAAAACATGCAGTAAGGAACAGATACGATGCGTCAAATGAATAGGTTGGCTGCCGTTGCACTTGCCCTAGGAGCATCGGGCATCCTCGCTGCTTGTGGCAGCACGAGCGCGAATTCAAGTGCAACGACGAGCACCGCGTCCACGACCAATGTCACGGTCGCCTATGTGCCGATCCCGCTTTTTGACCCCCTCTACATCGCTATGGCCAAGGGCTACTTCACCAAGGAACATCTCGACGTCCACTTGACCGTCGTCTCTTCAGGGCAGAGTGCCACCACCTTGGCAGCCACCAACCGCGTCCAGGTCGTCCTTGGAGGCTTCTCTGCGGGCATGTTCGATGCTATCAACCAGGGATTAAATTTTAAGGTGGTCGGATCGATGGCGGCCGAGGCACCAGGCACTGCCGCAAATGGGCTCGTCGTTGCGAACGGCGTTGTACCAGCTGGCAAATCCCTCACCGCTGCCGAGCTACGTGGTGCCAAAATCGGTATCGATGGTGGCGCCGGAGCAGCCGGGGGCTATCTCCTCGCCGAAGCACTCAAGCCGTATCATTTGACCCTCGCTGACGTGAACGTCGTCAACCTCGGGTTACCCGATATGGAGACGGCACTCGCCAACCACTCCGTTGCAGCGGCCTATCCGGCAGCTCCCTTCCTCTCTGCGATTCTGGCCGCCAAGGATGGGACCCTCGTCTCCCCTGCACCAGTCAAGGCTGCGGTCGTCGGTGTGATCTATGGCGGATCCTTCGCCAAGACTCCTGCGGCCCAACGCTTCTTCGATGCACTCGCCAAGGGATCCCAGGACCTCCAAGGGTCCGCTCAGACCAGCGCCGCCAACCTCGCCATCATTGCTAAGGCCACCGGAGAGTCCACGAGTATCTTAGCCACGGAACCTCCGAGCATCTATGCACCAAATCTCGCACCTCCCGTCTCTACCCTTCAAGCGATGCAGCAGGTCTATCTGTCCAATGGACTCGTCGACTATCACCAACCGTTGAGCGCCTCTCGCTATATCGACCAGAGCTTTGCCAACAAGGTGCCGGCGAGTTAACCACGTTTGCCATCGGTGGGAGACGAAGTTCACCGCCGATGTTCGACTCCTGACTAGCCTTACTCATATGCCTTCGCTCTTTGACCTCGATTTCGTCACCGCCGAGGAGACACTCGGCGCTCGCTATCGGGTCGAGCAGCTCTTCGAAGGGCTCTTCGAGAAGGCGCTACCAGTGAAAGAGATCACCAGTCTCCCGCTTCGGCTGCGTGCCCAGCTCGCCAGCGACTATCCCTTGAGCCTCAGCGAAGTGACCATGACGAGCAGCGATGCTATGACGACCCGTAAATGGCTGTACTCAATCGACGGTGGCTATCGCATTGAGACTGTCCTAATGGAGTACCCACAACGAGCCACGGCATGCATCTCGACCCAGGCTGGCTGCGCCATGGCCTGTAGCTTCTGTGCGACTGGCCAGGGAGGGTTTGGGAGACAACTCACCACTGCGGAGATCATCGAGCAGGTCTACCGAGCCAAGCAAGCCGCACTACCTCGCCGCCTCTCCAATATTGTCATGATGGGCATGGGGGAACCCCTCGCCAACTACCGAGCCGTGATAGGGGCGCTCAGAGTCATCGTCGATCGTTTCGGAATATCGCCACGGCGCATCACCGTGTCGACCGTCGGTGTCGTTCCAGGCATCAAGCGCCTTGCCACAGAAGGGCTGCCGTTGACGTTAGCCGTCTCACTCCACGCCGCCAATGACCAAGATCGCTCCGAGATCATTCCGCTAAATCGACGCTATCCGATCGAGCAGATCATGACAAGCTGCGAAGAATGGACAGCGGCTACCTCCCGTCTGGTGAGTTTGGAGTGGGCGATGATCGCTGACTTCAACGATACCGAACGTGCCGCCGACGAGCTGAGCACCATCGCACGACGCCTCAGAGCACACGTCAATCTCATCCCTCTCAACCCCACGCCTGGCTACCTTGTTCGTGGCAGCACGCGTGAGAGAGTACTCGCCTTTCAGCGGGCCCTCCGGGCGAACGATGTGCGCTGCACTATTCGATCAACACGCGGTCAGACCATTGATGCAGCCTGTGGACAGCTCGCAATGCGCACAGAGCCAATGACCATTCGTCGCCGGCCGAACCCCAGCCTCATAGCAGGCAATGCAAGCCCCAATGAGGACAGGTCCCAGCCCATTTCGCAACAGCAAGGAGTTACCACATGACTACATCGCAGCGAGCTGAAAGGATCGTTGAACTCGCCCCGTCGGTTTTGCCGTGTGACTTTGGACGACTCGGCGAGGAGTTAGGGGCCTTAGAAGAGGCTGGCGTGGATCGAATCCACTGGGACGTGATGGATGGCGTGTTTGTACCCAACATCACCATCGGGGCACCCGTGATCGCCAGCTGCCGACGCTACAGCACGCTCCCCTACGAGGTACACCTGATGATCGTCGACCCTGAGCGTTACGTGAGCGAGTTCGTCGAGGCGGGCTGCGAGTTGATCACCGTGCACGCAGAGGCCACCCGTCATCTCCACCGGACCCTTAGTCTCATCAAGTCATTCGGGGTACGTGCCGGGGTTGCCCTCAACCCAGCTACGCCACTCACCGATGTCGAGTACGTCATGGATCAACTCGATGTGTTGATGATCATGAGCGTCAACCCAGGCTTTGGTGGCCAACACTATATCGAGGCGATGGATGCCAAGATTCTGGCGGCGGTTGCTCTCCGCGAAGCTACGAACCCACTGGTCAAGATCGAGGTTGACGGTGGCGTCTCCGAGGAGACGATCCAAGCATGCGTGATCAACGGGGCAGAGGTCCTCGTATCCGGCTCCGCTCTCATGGCACATCGTGGGCATCTCGCCGAGGCGGTTGAGCACTTCCACCAGCTTGCCCGTGATGTTCACCCGCAACGACCTACGTCGACCTAGGCCAAGATTGCCTCCATCACTGTTATCGCAGACAAACGCACCAGGAAAGTTCCAAGCGAAACCTCAAACCCGTAACCAGGTTCCAGAGATTCTCCGCATGCGTGACCAGCCAGAGACGATGGCGAACCTCGTGGGCGACCTGATCCCAGAGCAACAGTATGCCTAGGAGATGGCCTCGTCCTCCAAGGGCTGCCACCTGGGTTCGCGCCGCTCGACAAAGGCCGCCATCCCCTCGGCAGCCTCGGCGGACTCCATGGTGATAACGGCGAGCTCGGAGTTGAGTTGCCAGATCATCTCCGTTGCACGTGCATAGGTGCTGCGTAACAATCGCTTGGCATGCAAAATAGCCTGTGGACCAGCAGCAGCGATCTTCTCTGCAAAGACGAGTGCCTCGGTGAGCAACTGCTCTCGCGGAACGACTCTGTTGATCATCCCGAGCTCCAGAGCACGATCAGCTCCAATCGGCTCGCTGGTCAGGGCGAGCTCCATCGCCACGCTCCGCCCAACAAGTTCGCTCAATCGGATAAGGCCACCGCCCGTCGCCAGGAGACCGCGTTTTGCCTCAGGGAGGCCGAAACGAGCCCCTTCACTCGCGACGACCAGATCACAGTTGAGGACGATCTCAAAACCTCCCGCAACCGCGTAACCATTGACCGCAGCGATCAAAGGTTTGGGGAAATCGTAACCGCCAATACCGGCAAACCCGCGACCGGGGATGATGACGCCACGGCTACCGTTAGCTTGGGCAAACTTGAGATCCATTCCCGTGCAGAAGGCACGGTCTCCCGCTCCCGTTAGGACAACGCTCCGGATCGAGGAGTCGGTCTCCGCATCCTGGAGTGCCTCAGTGATCCCCTCCGCGACCCTATCGTTGACACAGTTCAATTGCTCAGGACGATTGATCGTGACGATCATCGTCGCACCATGTTGTTGGACCTCTACTTCAGTCAACTTCCCCACCCTTACGTCTTATCTCAGTCATGTTGGGCCGTCTTAGATCATGCCTCCTGAAGGCTAGGGCGGTAGACAATCGCTACCACTGGTCATCCATGATTGGAAGAGATTGTAACCTATAAGAATGCCCAGCATGCGCGAGAACAGTGAATCTTTACCCAACAAGGGAGTGATCGCTCATCTTTGGGAACGATGGAAGGGCATTACTGCGCTGTCTCAGAACCCATTCATCGGGGAACTGCCCGCCACCATCTTTCGCGATGAGCAAGAACAGCCCGATCGTTGATCTGCCCCGTTACGGTAGCTCATCTGATCGCCTACGCCGCTCAGCCAAGTTCTGTAAGTTGTACCAGGCGGTGATGGTCGCAAGAATCGAGAGACCGACATAGACAACCAAGAGTGCGATCAATAGATGTTCGAGATAGATTGACCAACCGTTATAGCCCTCCAAAACGTTGCGCAGGCTGGAGTAGGTGGCGATGAAGGCACCGACGAGTGTCAAGCGCACCCGCCATGGCACCTTCACCGATCAGCTCCTGTGGTCGATGGCCGCAACCGCGCAATTCCTAACTTGGCAGCGATCATGTCATCGCCGCGATACCAGAGCGCATCGATCTCACCACAGGGACTCATCTCACGCTCCAGTCGGGCGACCGTCGCATTACCCTCGACAGCGACAACGACGGCCATCATGGAATCCAGAAAGGAGCCGCGCAACAGGCGCAGTTGACCAGGATCCACCAAAACTCCCGTGCGGCCACTCGACTCAGTGCAATCCATTACCGACCGGGCTACCGCGTTGGCTGAACTCAGCATCTGTGGTGGGACTTCTCGGCGACGACGCGCAAGCACAAAACGATGGACCGGCACGATTCCCAGCTCCTCACAGATCTCGGTAAAGCGTCCGATTGGGTCAGTCGCCGACGGCACCACAATGGCTACCAGCTGGGTCTTGCCCCCGAACTGGGCCGTTTCGGCGATGAAGGGATGCCCCCGAAGATCAACAACTGGTTCGTCACGAGCGAGATCAACGACAAGCGCATCGATTCGATCAACGAGGAACGCGCCGGGCGCCGATCCTGCCTCCATCGCACGACGGGCGGCCTGGACGAGCTCTGTCTCTGTCAATGTGGTGCCAGCGTCCATATGTTCGGCGTCCACTTGTTCGACATATTGGGCATCAGTAGCATCAACCATGAGCTGAGCAGGCATCAGCCTTCTATCGGACTCGTCAGACGTGGTCAAGATAACCGGATGCTCTGGCTGGGCCTCGTTCGGAGGAACCATGACCGGATCCGCTAGTGTTGCCCAGCTCGGAGCAGCGATGTTGGTCAACTTCGTCACCTTTCCATCTCGACGGAACACCTTGGGGGTTGACATCGGAGCGGAAATTGGAGGTGTCGGGGAGGAACCAGTTGTCGTAGTTGATCGTCCATAGGTTCTCGCAAGCTCATCTTGAACGCTCCGATAATCGGATTCATCCGCTTCGGCAGGTGCTAGCGGTCGAGGGCCTGCACTGACGAGCACATTACGAAGAGCAGCTGCAAATCCAGGCGCTGAGATCGGTGCCGATGGGGGTTCGACCACGACGGTGAAGCTGATTCTCTTTCCGACAAAGCCGGGCTTGCTTACCCGCTCCGCGGCCACCAGCCGAACGCCCTCGCCAAGTGCTGTTCTCGCCTTTGCGACCGCCTCCTCAATCGTTTTCCCGTTAAACCGTAGCTGGTTCGACATCACCAATCACTCCTATCTGAATCAACTTAAGCGAAGGAGCAAGCTCCCTCACGGCCAACACTGGAATCGCTGCATCACCCGAGCGAAGGGTCTGGAAGAGTGCTTTACGAATAGCGGGCATGCAAACGAGTACTGGCTCATGGCCCTCCATCTCAGCCCGTAGCTTGGCCGCCCGGATCTCTTCTCGAAGGCGAACGATCTCTTCCATGCCGATACCTAACACCCGGCGACCATCTACGGTCACCAGGCTCTCGGCGAAGCGCATCTCGAGCTGTGACGAGAGGTACACAACTGCTAACATCCCATCCTGGGCAAAAGTCGATGAGATGGCCCCGCCGAGCGCTTCTCTCGCCGCATCGAGAAGCGCATCTGGCTCCTTGGAGGTGCGGTACTTATCGACAATCGCCTCAACAATCGCCGGCAGGTTTCTCACCGGAACGCGTTCGTCAAGCAGTTCTCGCAAGACTCGCTGAATGTCACCCATTGCCACCTGAGCGGTGTTGAGTTCGTCAACCACCACGGGAGCAACTCGCTTGAGGGCATCGAGCATCTCTTTGGTTTGCTGCCGAGTGAGTAACGCACCTGCATGATGCTGGACAACCTCTGAGAGATGGGTGACGATCACCGAAGAGCGATCCACCACGGTAGCTCCGAGTACTTGTGCCTGGGTCTTGTAGTCTGGTGGGATCCAACGAGCTCGTAGGCCAAAGACAGGATCGACGGTCGCCTCACCGGGTAATGCATCGAGATTATCACCGATCGCGAGTACGCGATCACGAGGGACTTTTCCGCGGCTGATCTCCATCTCTGCGATTTTGATCACGTACTCGGTGGGACCGATATCCAAATTATCGTGCGTTCGCACCGGTGGGAGCACGAAGCCCAGTTCTCCGGCCAGCTTGCGGCGCAACCCCTTGACCCGCTCGAGGAGATCGCCACCCTTTGCTGGATCCACCACATCGAGGAGTTCAAAGCCCAACTCGAGTTCGAGAATCTCCACACCAACCACGTCCTGGGCAGTCTCGGGAGCAGCGACCTGGGTCAGCGCCTCGGCTGTCGCCTCTTCGTCTCGCTCAGGAGTCTTCGAGACTCGCCACCCAATCACAAAGACGGTACCACCAACGAGTAGGAACGGGAGCTTGGGCAAGCCCGGCAGCAAACCAAGAGTGCCGATAATACCACCGGCGATCTGGAGGGCTACGGACTGCTTCAAGAGCTGTTGTAAGAGGTCGAGGCCAAAGTCTGAGTCATTCGAGGTTCGGGTCACGACCAGACCGGTTGCAATCGACAGGAGCAGCGCGGGGATCTGGCTGACGAGACCGTCACCGACGGAGAGCAAAGAGTAGGTGTCGATCGACTGGCTGATCGAGAGATGATGCTGGACTACCCCGACGATGAAGCCACCGATGAGGTTGATCACGGTGATCACCGCTGCGGCAATGGCATCACCCTTGATGAACTTTGAAGCGCCGTCCATCGCACCGTAGAAGTCAGCCTCCTTCGAGATGCGCGCGCGTCGTCGCCGAGCCTCAGCCTCATCGATATGACCCGCATTGAGGTCGGCATCGATAGCCATCTGCTTACCCGGCATCGCATCCAACGTAAAGCGAGCACCCACTTCAGCAACACGTCCAGCACCAGAGGTGATGACGACAAACTGGATGATGAACAAAATGGCGAAGACGACGAGACCGACGATGACCGATCCGCCGACCACAAAGTGGCCAAAGCTCTCGATCACGGATCCGGCATAGGCATGCAACAGCACCAATCGGGTCGCCGAGACGTTGAGTGCCAATCGAAACATGGTGGCGATCAAGAGCACTGAGGGGAAGGCTGCAAACTCCAAGGGATCGGTCACTCGCAAGGAGACCCCGAGGACAACTAAGGCAAAGGTGATGTTGGCAGTGATAAGAATATCAAGCAACTGTGAAGGAATTGGAACGACTAACATCACCACAATCACGGCGATGCCAATCGGTACCGCGAGCGCCAATCGGCGCATACGGGCACTCTCCATGGTCCTCCCTCATTAAACCTTGGTCATCCTTGAGAACAGGGCTCATCCGTGTACTCAACACTTCGTCAGTCAAGTCCACGACCTTTAATTAAAACCATCAACCAACGATGAATTGGATCTGCCTAGGTGGCGAGTTCGGTGAGAACTCGCTCAAGGATCTCCTCTGGGATCTCATCTAAATTGGACTGATGGGTGGACTCGTAGTACCGCGCGGTCGTCGAGAGCTGGTAGACAAAGGCCAGGAGACGAGCCACGACCAAGAACAGAGAGCCGGGGATCGACTCTCCAACAGGAACCGCGATATTGAGCGCGCGTGCCAAAGGGGGGTCGATGACGATTGGTACCCCTGCCACCCGGGCCCGCTCTCGAATGGTGGCAGCGATATACTCCGAGCCCTTAGCCAACACGATAGGTGCACGATGGGTCGCTGGCTCATACTTGAGCGCAACCGCGACGTGGGTAGGATTCGCTACTACCACGTCAGCGAGGGCGACGTTAGCGATCATGCGCCGTCTGGAGAGCTCCCGAGCGACTCGCCGACGCCTCCCTTTGGTCTGCATATCCCCTTCATACTGCTTGATCTCGTCTTTCACCTCCTGGCGGGTCATCAGCAGCTGCTTGCGCACTTGCTGCCGAGAACGACCGTAGTCAATCAGTGCAATGGCGAGTCCCAAAACCCCGGTGAGTCGTACCAGTTCCAGACTCATGGCGGCGACCTGTGCGGCGACCGCGAGTGGCGCAACTGACGCTGATGTCAAGGCATCGACACCCCCCAACAACAGGAGCGTCGAGACCACCACCACGATCAACAACTTCACGAGCGACTTCGCCGCCTCAATCGCCGGGGTGGTGGAGAAGATGCGTGAAAGGTTCTGCTTCGGCGAAAAATGGGTAAAGGTTGGTGTGATCTTCTTGGGCACAAAGCGTATTCCCACCTGCGCGATGTTGATAAGTGCCACAAAAACTGCGACTGGCGTCGCGACAATAATCGCAAGCTCTCCCACGGTCTCGAGTCCCGCCTCGAGCCGACGCAGGGCCATTCCAGCGGTAATTGACGCACCTCCATCGAGCGCAAGGTGACCAAAGGCGACGATCTTTGCCTCCACGAGATGAAACATCAACGGTGCGGCCAACGAAAAGGCGAGGATCACCAACCACGTTGCTAGCTCGGCTGAACGCGCGACCGTCCCCTCCTTCTTGGCTTTTTGTAGCTTCTGTGCCGTTGGCTGTTCGGTACCCTCATTCTTTGGCACTTAACCTCCCAAGAGGTCCCGCTCTGCCGCTAAGAGGTCGCGGATCGAGGCATCAAAGAGATGTGGTAAGAGGGGCACCGCGACCACCATCAGGATGAACGACAGAAGAATCTGGAGTGGGAAGATGAAGGTCAATGCATAGAGCTGGGGAGCGACCTTGGTGAGGACACCGACGACGATCTGAGAGAAAAACATCACCGCAAGGATCGGCGAGGCTACTTCGAGCGAGGAGACAAAGAGAATCGTCACCGACTTGACTAAGATGCCGAGCGTGAAGGAGAGATGGAAGAGATTCGGTGTCCCAAAACTGGCGAAGTATCCATGGATCACCACCACATCGGCCCCTGAGACGAAGAACAGGACGATCCACATCAGGTTGTAGAACTCGCCAGTCACCGGCGTCTCATTCAGCGATAGCGGGTCGAGCGCTGGTGGAGTCGAGAAGCCACCGAAAAGACCTACCAACCCGCCCGCCGACTCCCCAAGAGAGACAAACAACATAGCGAAGAAGCCGAGCGCCGCTCCAATGAGTAGTTGTTCAGCGGTGGTTCCGATCAAGCCACCCGTCGTCGTCGGCAGTGCCATGCCCCGAACAAGCGGCGACTCGGTTCCAAGGCCAAAGGCGACAGCGATCGCCACCCGCGCCGAGATCGGAACCACCGGCATCGCGAACGGAAAGGCCACCAGAATAAAACCCATCGAACGGCTGAACGCCAGGAGATACCCGATCAGCCAATGCGCGTCGAAGGCTACCTGCATACGAACCCGTTTCCTTGGTGCTTGGCCATCTCAAAGAGAACTCACCAAGGAAGGAATCTCTCGGTACATCTGAATCGTAAACCCATCGAGTTGAGAGAGCATCCAATGACCAGCAAGGAAGATGATGAGTGCAATCACGACAAGCTTTGGAAGAAAGCTCAAGGTCGCCTCTTGAATTTGGGTAAGCGTCTGGATAAAGGCCACAACGAGGCCAATCGCTAGGGCTCCAGCCAAGACCGGTCCGGCGAGCTTGGCGGCGAGATAGAGGGTTTGGCCGGCGATCTGGAGAACAGGTCCATCATTCATTGCCTACTCATTTCATACTCACTAACAACGCATGCACCACAAGTGTCCAGCCATCGACCATGACAAAAAGTAACAGCTTGAAGGGAAGTGATACCAGCGTTGGTGGCAACATCATCATGCCCAAACTCATCAGGATCGACGACACCACGAGATCGATCACGAGAAAAGGCAGAAAGATCACAAAGCCGATGATGAAGGCCGAATGCAACTCCGAGAGTAAGAAGGCGGGTATCACCGCATCCATCGAAACTTTCGTGGGTGCGACCGTGCCTTGATGATTCACCTTTGCGAAGAGCTCAAGCTCTTGGGTCCTGGTATTGGAGAGCATCCACTCCTTGATCGGGGTCTGCGCCCGATCATAGGCCTGCACCGCATTGATCTGTCCGTGCAGATAGGGTTGGACCGCCACATGATCGACGATTTTGATGGTCGGTGCCATGATGAAGATCGCAAGAAAGAGAGCAAGTCCCGCCAGCACCTGGTTTGGGGGTGTCGCGGTAAGCCCAAGTGCATTTCGCGTGATCGAGAGCACCACCACGATCTGGACGAATCCCGTCAACAGGATAAGGAGAGATGGTGCAACCGACAACAGGGTGAGCACCAAGATAATGATCAGCGATTCACTCGGCCCTGAGGCACCGTGCAAGCTGATGTTCAGGCTCGGCAACTTCGTCGCCGGCCCGACGGCCCCAAGTAGTGCCGTCCCGAGAGTAGCAGAGCCCATTGACTAACTCTGTTGTCCGCCGAGTAGCCGGCGAATGCCAGCCACTACGCTCTCCTTCTGCCGTCCATGCCAGATATCGCCATTCGTCCTGCCCCAGGTCGCCAGCAGTTCGCGCTCCGGATCTTCAATCATTGAAAGATCCAAGACTTCGACCGGCTCCTCAGGGGTGAGCTCCACGCCAAGCTCTCCGAGAAGTTGAAGCTGTGTGCCAGAGACCCCAATGAGCAGGCGCTTCTCCCCTGCATCGAGTACAAAGATGTTCGCCTTCTGACCGAGAGCGACCCGTTGGGTCACCTTGAGTGGTCCGTGCCCTCGTTCAGCACCCACCATCCCAATCCGTCGGCGTTTGGCAACCTTACCCATACCAACGATGAGGGCAATGACAGCCCCAAGGGCCAGCAACGCGGTAACAATCGACCCCATCAGCGCCCAGCCCTCAGGTTATCGACCTCTTCAGAGTTGACCACCTCGACGATGCGCACACCGAACTCGTCATCGACGACGACGACCTCACCATGGGCCACCAGGGTTCCGTTCACCAAAACATCGACTGGTGCATTTGCCGCGCGATCGAGTTCGATGACGTCACCGCTGGTGAGATTCAGGAGTGCCTTGACAGACATCTTCGCCCGGCCGAGCTCTACGGTCAACTCCATCTCGACATTGCGAAGCACCGCAAGGTTATCGACCGTCACTGGTCGTTCCACCTCGGCTATCTCCTCATTTTCCATCCTTACTCCTCCTCACCCACGATGATTGCTGCGACACGGGAACCAGCCTGCCCCAGTACCGCTTTGTACAGTTCCACTCGGTCCACCACCACCGACATCGGACGACTCTTTCGATGTCCAAGGCCGACCACGTCTCCTGGCTTAAGCCGAAGGAAGGCCTGCGACGAGATCGTTGTGGGGGTCAGACGAACCCGGGCAATGACCGGTACCTCCTGCAAGCGGCGTTCAAAAGCTGCCTGGAAATCGGTTCCATTCTCCTGCATGACGACCGCCCGGGAGGAGATCGTCTCCACCACCGGACGCAACATCGAATAGGGCAAGATCATCGAGAGTTGACTCAGCTCGTCATCGCCAAGTGAGAAACGGAACTTCGCCCATACGCACATCTCACCGAGAGGGATGCCCTGAATAAACTCCAACGACGGTTCCGTGTGGATACGATCGGGAACGACCGCGGTCTGGGTCGAGATCGCGGCTGCGACCTGGGTCACCATGTCTTCAAAGAGTTTGGAGGCAAGATTCTGTTCGAGATCAGTTAACTCACGCGACTCGATCGGCGGTGAGTCTCCTTCACCTCCAAGGCGAAGGTCGATCAGCCGAAGAGTAACCGCCGCCGGCAGAAAGATCGTCGCTCGCGAGGCGAGCGGATGAAGTGCGAAGTTGATCACCAACCCTGAACCAGTCAGCTCCGAAAGGACACTCTCCCATGACAGCTGGTCGATAGTGTCGAGCTCGATCTTGACATTGCGACGTAAGGCAGCCCCGAGTAGGGTTGCACTCGGCCGCGATGCGCTCTCGAGCAGCAACTCCACACCGCGCAGATGAGAACGTTCAAAACTTCTTGGTAGACGAAAGTCGACCGGTCGTATCGATCGTCGCTTCTGATCCTCTGTGGTCTCCCCGCTCATGGGTTCTTCATCGACCGTAGAACCCTGAACTGAAGAATTTCCTTCCTACTGCACGATGAAACTCGCAAAGAGGATGGACTGCACCGTGTCCCAGGGCTTTGGTCCAGTATGCAACACTGTGTTGAAGGCATTGGTCAGCGTCACCGCCGCCTGCGTTCTGCCTGAGGTCGGAAGGAGTTCGCTATAGCCCATGCCACCAAAGCTCAAGATCGCAGCGTTGTTCAGTTGTGGAAGGTCCTTGACAACCTCAGCCTTGGTATCTCCCGGCGCGAGTTCAAGGAGCATTTGGGCCTGAACGATGTGGCCATCGTCGAGATTGGTCGTAATGACCGGCATCGTGTAGGAGATGCTCGGCAGCGTTACGGCCGCCTTCGTTCCCTTCGCAGTCTTTGGGGGCTTCTTCAGCACCAAGAAGTAGGCTGCTACCGCCGCGATCACCACCACCAAGATGATGAGCATCAACTTCTTCTTACCCTTCTTCTTCGGCTGCTCCTCTGGGGTCGCCTCTGCTGGTGCCATCTTGGTCGCCATCGCTGTGCCTCCTTACAGTCGGTTGTTTGCTTGTGAGTTAAGAATCACGACATCGACTCTTCGATTCAACGCCATGTTCGTCGGATTTGAATTGGGTACGATTGGGTGGGTCGCACCAAAACCAGTCGCGGAGAGCCGGTTCGCACTGACCCCATCGGTACGCATGAGCTGCTCCAAGACCGTCACCGCTCGCACGGCTGAGAGTTCGAAGTTCGATGAAAACGGTCCGCCATAGATGGGTGCTGAGTCGGTATAGCCCTCCACATCGATATCATTTGGCAGCGGCTGCACCACCTTTCCGATGATATTGACGACCTCGCTACCGACCGGACCAAGCGCAGCGGAGTCCGTGTTGAAAAAGACCTTATCCGAGAGCAGCCGAACAACCACTCCGCGTTTTTCAACCGCCACCTCCACATCGTTGGCGAGGTTTGCCTGTGCGAGCGCCGCGTTGATCTGGGCTGCGAGTTGGCTGCTTTGCTGGGAGACACTCGCGGGGGTTCCAGCACCCGTCTGGGGTATTGCGATCTGTGGTGGTCCTGGCGTAACCCCGGGATGGGTGATGAGTGAGCGGTGTTCTAAGAGACCGGTTCCACCCTTCAGGGCAGACTGCAGCTGCATCTGTGAGAAGGTCTGCAATAACCCAGTCTTGAACTCATCGAACTTCTTCTGTGAGATGCTACTCATCGCGAACAGCACGACAAAGAGCGCCAGCAAAAGCGTGATCATATCGGCATAGGTGAGCAACCAACGTTCGGAGTTCTCCGCCTCCGCCTCGCCCTCGGCACGTTTTCCCATGCCTAAGCCGCCTGACCCTTACCCTGACTCTTGCCTTGCTTTGGATTCTCCCCGTTCGCCCGATCAGCCGGAGCTAGATAGGTCAACAGCTGCTGTTCTAAGAGACGCGGCGAGGATCCGCTCTGGATGGCCAAGGCGCCATCGACGATGAGGAGCTTTGCCATGTGCTCCTGCTCGGCCAGATGGGCGAGTTTGTTCGAGATCGGCAACCAGATCACATTCGCCGTCATAACACCCCAGAGTGTGGCGGTGAAGGCGGCTGAGATCGCAGGACCCAAGGTATTTGGTGACGAGAGGTTCGCGAGCACATGGATCAGGCCCATCACAGTGCCGAGGATGCCAAGTGTCGGAGCAAAACCCGCCATGTCCTTAAAGAACTTGGCGCCGGCCTTATGGCGAGAGCGCATCGCCTCGATATCAGCCTCGAGGATCTCGCGAATCTTCTCACCGTCGACCCCGTCGATGATGAGCTGGATCCCGCTCTTCAAGAACGGATCGGTAAGATCCTTCGCCGCTGTCTCGAGAGCGAGTACTCCCTCACGCCGAGCCATCTCCGCGAACTTGACCAGCGTCTCGACGGTCTCTTCCGCTGTCAAGGACTTGGCAAGGATCGCCGACTTCAGTGCGCCGACGATCCTGCCAACTTCCTTGAAGCGGATGCCAGCAAGGGAGACAAAAACCGTGCCGCCGATCACCAAGAGCATCGCCGAAGGCGCGATCAGCGACGCTGGATTGCCGCCATCGAGTACCATCGCAACGATGACGGCGATGAGCGCAAATACGATCCCTACCGGGGTTGCAACATCCATGTCTACTCCAACTCACTTCCATGTAACACCATCAATGACCGATGATCCTGACTCCCAAGCGCTGGATTAAGAATCCTCGCCTTGTACTCGATCACGATCCCGACGATCGCTGACACCGACTCCTTGACGACAAAACACGCTCCCGTCGTAAGCGTGATCACCGTGTCCGGTGTCGCCTCGATCTTTTCAATCAGATCTGCGTTCAGAATAACTGTCGATCCTGACAGCCGAGTTACCTCGATCATCGTGCACCTCCCATGTGCTGTAAGGAGCATCGGCACAAACCTCGGCCACCTCAAGAGCAAATGGGTGCTAATTTTATGCCATCTGCACCAGAGATTGGAGAACCGAGGCGGTCGTGGAGACCACCTTTGTATTCGCCTGATAGGCGGTCTGTGCAAGCACCAGGTCGGTCAGCTCATTACCGAGGTTCACATTCGACTCCTCCACCGAGCCGCCCACAAAGGTCCCACGACCACCCGCTCCCGCCGCTCCAAGTTGCGCAGCGCCCGAGTTCAGGGTTGCCTGGTAGAGGAGGTTCCCCTGCTTGGCAAGACCCTCGGGGTTCGTGAACAACGCACTCGCGATCTGGCCAAGCACCTGCTTGGTGCCGTTCGCATAGGTGCCCTGCACCGTTCCGTCTGATCCGATGCTAAAGCCCGTCAGTGCGCCAGAGGGAGCCCCGTCTTGGTTGGTGACCGCCAAGGATGAGGAGTTCCCGGCGAATTGAGTAACCGCGTTGGTGGAGCCAGCAGCTGGGAAGTCGAGGTTCATCGTCGAGGTCTTGAGGTTATAACCCGAACCTGTCGGAAATGTCAACGTGATCGGCGTGGTCGGGCTGGTAAGTTGGCCCGTGGTACTGGAGAAGCTAATCGAGCTCGGTGATAGGGAAAGCGTCACAGGTGTTGATGAACTCGACCCCGGTGCCGCTGCGGCCGTTGCCGACACTGTCCATGTGTCGCTCGTCGATGACGAACCTCCTGATGGCGGGGTAAACGTAAAGGTAATTGGAATCGGGTCACCTAGAGAGTCATACGCGGTGGTCGTAACCGTCACCGGATTCGTTGCGCCAGCCGCCAAGTTGCCTCCCAAGGTGATGTTCTGAGTCTCCACTGGGTTCGCTACTTGACCTTGGGGAATCGTGATGCCGGTGAGTGGACTGTTCGGATTGATCTGCCCGTTGGCCCCTGGTGCCCAGCCCTGCACGATCGCACCAGTGGAGGTCACAAGTTGACCAGCAGCATCGAGCTGTAGCGCGCCGTCGGTGGTGTAGTAGTCTTGGCCTCCCTGAGAGACTACAAGGAAACCGTTACCGGAGATCGCGAGGTCCGTTGAGACCCCCGTCTGTTGCATCGTTCCTTGGGCGAAGTTGGTGTTGTCGCTGGCGACCCGCACACCCGATCCCATCACAATCGGGTTGGTACCGCCCTGATTGCCCACGGTGGGCGCGCCCGCTCCTTGCGACTGCTGATAGAGTAGGTCAGCGAATTGGATCGAGGTCGATTGGTAGCCAACGGTGTTCGAGTTGGCGATGTTGTTGGCGATGTTGTCAAGCCACTGCTGATCGGCGTTGATACCGGTGATGGCTGCGGATAGGGACTTGGTCATGATTTCCTCCTTGGAATATAGAACTAAAACTCATCGATTGCTCGTGCTGATAAAGAACTTATGGTGATGAAGAACAGGTGGCCGTCTTGCACAGCGTGCACGTTGATCAGTTGCTCGCGCCTCCGATCGTCTTGCCGACGGCGGTCACTTCGGCACTCGGTATCGCCACCCCATCGATATTGAGATTGAGTGATCCGTTCGCCATCGCTACTCCCGAGACCACGCCGCTCCCTTGGGTGCCTCCCGCCGTCGTGTAGCTCACCGTCTGGCCGATCAGGCTGGAGGCGTTCACCACTCCTTCCTGAGATTGGAGCGATTGCAGTTCATTGCTGACGCTGTCAAGAAGTTGCACCATCGACAGACTTGAGGTCTGTTGCACCATCGCACTCGGGTTCATCGGCGAGAGTGGATTCTGGTTCGTCAACTCAGTGACCAGGAGCTGTAGAAACTCATTAGATGAGAGTGAGGCAATCGAGTTATTTGAGGTGTTGGATGGATTGGTAGCAGCGCCATTGGCCGCCCCCATCGCACTTGAAGCACCGACCGAGCTAATAGGTAAGGTCATTGCCGTATTTTCCTTTCTTCCTTAGAGCCGTACATCGACAAGCGAATGTGTAACTACAGCCGTCTGAGCTCCAGCTGCGATATGCGCACCAGGCGTCGCGCCGAGCATCGGCACTCCATCGGATGACGAGGACTGTGATGGCTCCCCCTGTCCCCCAGTCTGCTGGCCACCAAATCCAAGATCACGCTGCAATGTATTGGTCAAATCACTGAGCTGCTGGCTCACGATCCCTCTCGTCAGTGGATCCGCTATCTGGATATGAACCTGGATTTCACCACCATTCGAGGTCACCTGCAGCTGAAGCTGCCCAAGTTCCTTTGGTTCAAGTGCGATGGTGATCGTCCTTGGAAGATTACCCTCCCGAACCACCTGCGCTACGATATTGCCGAGTTGCCCCAGCGGGGAGGATGCCACCGCTTCACCAGTCGCACCAGCCACGGGGACGGAGGGAGGCGGGGCCATATCGAGGCGCTGTAGTGGGCTCGCTCCATTCATCTCGACGAGCGGGCCAACCTGTGCTGGTTGGTGCACCACGCGAGATTGTCCATCGACAAGCTGGGAGCCACTGTACGCATTAGTTTCGGCCTTTGCGTTCACCTCTTGATTCGATCTACCGGACGCGGGTAACGGTGCAGCAGACAGAGACCATCGGATACCAAGGGTTTGACTACCTTGATTCGATCTACCGGACGCGGGTAACGGTGCAGCCGCTGAAGAACTACGAGAGACTGGTCGTGGCAATCCGTCGCCCATGACCGGTGCGCGGCTGACACTGGTAGCTGGTGAAAGGGGTGCGAGTGACGCGCCGACCTCCTCTCCGCCTCGGCCCGGCAGGCTTGTTGGAATGGCGACACCGATCTGGCGATCCTTACCCAGAGGAACCTGCGGTGGTAGTACTACGGCCACTGCTTGTGCCTCGCTCGCCGAGGATACGACAGCTACCGGCTTCGTTGTCGACGCAGCAGCCTGAGCCTGGCCACCAACGTCTTCCGGCGTCACAATCCGGGTTTGAGCTGCTACGTTCCCTAGGTTCTGCACCATTGGAGCGCCAGGGGGCGTCGGGGGCGCGGGAAGGAGGTCGGTAGCGTCGCTCCTCGTGGCAAGGGCCGCCACTCCACCCATAGGTTGTCCAGATTCCTTGGTATCGTGACCAGCCTGAGCGATCGCCGAAGGAACGGGGGCTGTCAGGGTCGTGACGACAGGGATCAGCGTTGTTGGCCGATGCCGATTGACCACAGGCCGATCCAGGCCCGCTTGTACCTCCGCAAAGGTCGGCGGGAGGTGAGTTTTGGCACCACCAGCCTCATCGTGTTCCTTGGAGGTAGCCTGAGGCGTTGACGCAGCACTCGCCTTTGGAGACTCTCGAGGCAGCACCTCAAGGAGCGGTGTGGTTGTTGAACTAGCTATTGGTGACATTTTGGCCTCCCATGAGTCCCATGACCTCGGTCACGTAGTTTTGCGTCTGGGCATACGGTGGGATACCTCCGTACTGCTCCACCGCCCCGTCGCCTGCGTTGTAGGCCGCCAAAGCAAGTGGCACTGATCCAAACTTGGTTAATTTCTGAGAAAGGAGTTCAGCAGCTCCATAGATCGCCTGGGTAGGGTTCATCGGATTCACACCTAACGAGGCGGCCGTCTGCGGCATAATCTGCATGAGTCCTTCTGCACCCGCAGAGGAGACCGCGGATGGATTCATCCCAGACTCCGCCGTTGCTACCGAAGTCAACAGATTCGGTGGCAGGTTGTAGGCCTGGGTCGCCGCCGCAAAGACAGAGGATAGGTCTGATGGCGCGTTCACCTGAGCACTGTTCATGGCCGGCGCAACGGAGCGAATCTCGGTTGGGTCCCCCACTGGCTGGATCTGCACGGTCTGTCCCGTCTCAGGTGCATCGACCATGTATCCGTTGCCGAGATAGATTCCCACGTGATAGGCAGGGTTGCCATAGAAGACCAGATCACCAGGTTGTGCCTGAGCCAACGAGGCGACCTGGGTCCCCACCTGCTCTTGTTGGTCAGCCACTCGTGGCAGATCGATACCGGCCTGGCCATAGGCCCACTGCACCAACCCAGAGCAATCGAACCCGGTCGATGGAGAGGAACCGCCCCAGACATAGGGGACACCGATCTCATTCAAGGCATTGGCAACCGCTTGGGTCACCGGAGAGGAGCTCTGACTAGCAGTTCCCACAGGGCTCGTCGCTGGTGTTGCCCCGAACGCTGCCGACGCCGTCAACGCGGGCGTGCTCACCAGACCGGTGCCGGCCGTTTCGGCTCCTGTGGTACCAGTCGTCGTGCCAAGTCCCATACTCGTCATCCCTGCAGCCAAGGATGTTCCCGTGTTGGTCACGGCCGAGGAATCAACGGCTGACGAGGTACTTGTGGCCGCTGTCGGATCGAGAATCGACCCAATCGTCGACTGCACTTGATTGAGAGTTTGGAGAAACTCACCCGGCCCACTCGCCGAGGTAGCCTGACTGGCCAGTTGGCCAAAGGCATTAGAAAGATCGGTGAGCGCTGGAAGGGTTGCGGGGATGGCGTTCATCACTCACTCCTTAGTTGACGATCAAAAATTTGGCGGGCTACAAAGAAATCAAGAACTTCAACGAGCTCACGTCGGGCGCGTTGGCGCTCAAGTTCACCAACGGTCGCGGTACGCAGATCCTCAAGCGTCCTACGCTTCGCATCGATGGCGACCAGGACTCGCTCCTGCACCGCCATAGTCTGCGTCGCCGCCAAGGCGCGTTCTCCATGTTGCGCAGCCAACGAGAGATGCACTGGACCAAGGGTTCCAAAATCGCTACGAGCCTCGACGACGGCAAGATGGTCATCCACCTTGTCGAGTTCTGCACCGCGACGCTCGGCAGCCTCTCGCAGCTCGCGTAGATGACCCCAACGCTCAATCTCTTGCATACGAAGTAACAGCGTTAACGCTCGTCGGCGACCAGCTAGGTTCATTGTGTCACCCCGAGTACTTGAGATAACCGTGACCAGGTTGCAGACGCCGGGGTCAAGTCCATCAGATCCTGCGCAAATAGCTGCGTTAACCGAGGGACGACAGCAAGCGCTCGATCGACGTTTGGATTCGAGCCAGCGACGTAGGCACCAAGATCGATCAGGTCGCGCACCTGATCGAGTTCGGCGTAGAGCCGCCGAGCCTCATGGGCTAATGCACGCTGGGACTCATCAAGGATCGCAGTCTCAAGGCGCGAGATCGACTCCAATACCGACACCGCTGGATAGAGACCACGCTGGGCCTGGCTCCGGCTGAGGACGATGTGACCATCGAGCACTGAACGTGCGGAGTCGGCGATTGGATCATTCAAGTCGTCCCCATCGACGAGGACCGAATAGATTCCGGTGATACTTCCGCGGCTCGAGGTGCCGGCTCGCTCCAACAGTCGTGCCATCAACGCAAAGACCGAGGGCGGATAACCGCGCACGCTCGGCGGCTCACCCGCCGAGAGCCCAATCTCGCGCTGTGCCAAACCGAGCCGAGTCAGTGAGTCCATCACGAGCAGAACGCGTTTCCCCTGATCACGGAACCACTCCGCGACCCTTGTCGCCGCCAGTGCTGCACGCACACGCAACAACGGTGGTGCATCAGAGGTGGCCACCACGATCGCCGCCTTGGCCAATCCTTCGGGACCGAGATCGTGTTCTAAGAACTCCTTCACCTCGCGTCCTCGCTCTCCTACGAGCGCCAACACGATCACATCGACATCGGCACCGCGGATCATCATCGACAACAGTGAAGACTTCCCCACTCCAGCTCCAGCAAAGACACCGAGCCGCTGGCCGATCCCACACGGGACCAGTGTGTCGATGACCCGTATCCCAAGCGAGAGTTGCTCGTCGATGAGGGTGCGATCCATTGGCGAAGGTGCCCTGCCATCGATCACCACTAGATCCTCGGGTGCGAGCTGTCCGAGTTGGTCAATCGGGCGCCCCTCCGAGTCCAAGACCCTTCCCAGGAGGGCTGGTCCAACCGGAAAGAGAGGTGGCCGCTTCAGTGACCATGCCGGATTGCCATAACGCACACCGGTCATCTCCTTAAAAGGCATGCAGATGAGCCGCTGGTTATCGAGCCCAACGACCTCCGCGATCAGGGTCTTATTCCCTCCCAGATCCACCACGACCGCATCCCCGATCCCCGCTTCGACTCCCTCAACCTCGAGGTGCATCCCCACCAACCGACAGACACGCCCCCTCGGCGTTGGTTCGACCACCGACAACAGTCGCTCCCGCATCAGCTCAGGAATCATGGTGCCAACTCCCCAGCTCATTCACGACCCGTTCAAAGGCCGTAGCGATTCGAGCGTCAAGGACGCGTGCACCTGACTCGATGACAAGATCATGGATACCGAACCCTTCACCGACGACCGCCACCGCCTCGAAACCCTGGTCCAACAACTTCGGAAGCACAACGGCGCTGACGGCTTCGAGGTTGTCTGTGGCAACCCGCACTAAAAATGTCTCCTGGGCCGCCGCTGATTCTGCCGTCTCATCCACGATCTTTTGGATGCGATCGATCGGATCTGCGACGTCGGTGCGCAGGATACGCTGGGTCAGTTCGAGAGCGAAACGAATGATATCAGCGAGCTCCAACGAAAACTGCTGAGCTCGAGCCTGGTGAAGTCCGCGAATCGCTGCATCGAGGAGTTCGTTATTCCTGCGATAGCGTTCCAGCTCCTCTTTGAGCTCCCGATCGAGGATACTTCTGGCGTGCTCGATACCCGCAGTGAAACCCTCGCCACGGGCGAGTTCGAGCTCTTCGCGCCACTGGCTCGTCGATCGTGCTGTCGTCGCGTTCCCGAGTCCAATATCCTCCAAGACGGAGTCGACTGAGGGCAGATCGAGACGGATGACATCGTTTGGATTCGATCGTGGCTCCATCTAGTTCACCAGCTCCTCATCGGAACGAGCGATCATGATCTCGCCGGCGGCTTCGAGCTCTCGAACTGACCGCACGATAGATGCTTGGGCAGTCTCGACCGTGGAGAGACGAACGGGACCAAGGATCTCGATCTCCTCCTCAAGGTCGAGCGCGGCGCGCTCGGAGATGTTGCCCATCACCTTGGCGACCAAGGAGGGTGCTACGCCCTTCAAGGCAACCGCCAGGTCCTTCGGGCTCACCTGCCGCAGCACACGTTGGAGCGTCCGATCATCAAGGGCGAGCACATCCTCGAAGACAAACATCTGCTCCCGAATCCGATCAGCTAGTTCAGGATCGACGGCATCGAGGTCAGAGAGGATGCGCCGCTCAGTAGTCTGATCGATATTGTTGAGGATCTCAACGACGGAACTGAGTCCACTGTGCATCGCCACTGGGCCAGCCTTCGTCAGTCCAGCGAGTTTGCGCTGCAAGATAACGGCGGTTTGTTCGACGATCATCGGATCGACCCGATTGAGGAGGGCGATACGTCGGGTTACGTCAGCGCGCATCTCATCGGGCATCGCGCCCATGACCTCTGCGGCCATCGTTGAGTGCACATGCGAGAGTATCAACGCCACCGCCTGGGGGTGTTCCCCTTGCAAAAAGGAGGCGAGCTGGAAGGATTCTACGTGCGAAAGGAATGAGAGTGGATTTTCGACCGAACGACCAGAGAACTGGGCGAGCACCTCGTCGGCCTGGTTCTTACCCAGACGAGCCGAGAGGATCTCGCGCGCGGCGTCCATCCCCCCTTGACCCACGGTCTTGACCGCGATCACCGACTCGACAAACTCCTCCATCAGCTCAGTGATGGTCTCCTTCTCAAGACTTGGCAGCTTGGCGATCTCAAGGGTGAGGGCTACCGCCTCGGTCTCGCTCATCGAACGCAACACCCGGGCGGCGAGCTCGGTGCCGAGCTGTACTAATACGGCAGCCGACTTCTGCATGCCAGTGAGGTCCTTGACCTGGGTCATCTATCTCGCACCCCGTGATCCCATCCAGATGCGGAGCAGCTTGGCAACATCGTCTGGTTGCTTATCGATGTAATCGAGCACGTCATCGGCGACGATCGGCTGGGCCATCGGCATCGAAAGGGCGGGCATGAGTTGGGTGGCATCGCTAGGGCCAGGACCCAGCGCCATGGTCGGAGCTGCTGCGTCCAGGAAGAGGGGCTCAATCTCGGTGCGTGCCGAGGATCGTGCCATCAACAGGATAGCCCCGACGACTCCGAGCACTAGCAACAGGATTTTGCCCAACGAGAAGATCGAACCCAGTGGGCTCGCGGCCGCAGGTGCCGCCGTGGTCTGGGTAGCAAACGGCAGGGCAACCACGCTCAGGGTGTCCCCACGCTTGGCGACAATGCCAGCGGCCGCCGCGACCATGTTCTTGATCTTGGCGAGTGAGTAGCCCCCCTTGAGCTTTGAGTTCACCGCAACCGCTACCGAGAGGCGCTGTACCTGGCCGGGGGCCTGCACGGTCGTCTGATCGATCTGACCGACCGCGTAGCTGTTATTCGTCGAGTTCTGCTTATAGTTGCTGTTGGTGCCGTTGCCGGGGGCCGGGGTAACCGCGCCAAGGGTTCCGCCAGCGACCGTGCCGGCACCCGTAAAGGTCTGCGTCTGGGTATTGGATTGGGTGAGTGCAGATTGGACTTTTCCCTTGACCGTTGGTACCTGCTGCGACTTGGTCGTCACCTGGTTGTAGTCGAGGGTGGCGGCCACTCGAACATTGGCTTGGTTCGGACCGAGCACCGAGTCAAGCATCGACTGCAGACTCGCCTCCAGCGTGTTGTCGTAGGATTGGGTCGCAGAACTGGTCCCCGTTCCGGTCACTCCTTGACCAGGTGCGGCCAAGACGTCACCGTTCTGATCGACGACGGTCACCCCGTTGGCGTTCATGTTCGGGATCGCCGAAGCGACGAGGTGCACGATCGCCTGCACCTGGGTCGAGGAGAGTGTGACGCCGTTGTCGAGCGTGACGATCACCGACGCCGTGGGCGTCTGGTTTCCTCCGACCGCAAAGACATCGGTGGGAGGCAAAGCCAAGTTGACCTGTGCAGCCTGCACGCCATTGATGGCCTCGATCGTCTGCTCAAGCTGGCCCTGGAGCGCCTCCTGATAGTCAGCCTGTTGGGTGATCTGCGAAGTGGTGATACCAACACTCGACAACAAGGAGAGACCTACGGTGGAGTTGGCCGGTAGTCCAGCCTGTGCCATCGCGATACGCTCTTGATCGACCATGTTTTGTGGCACCTCGATCACCGACCCCGAATCCTCGAGCTGATAAGGGACCCCGGCACTGGTGAGTTTGGAGGTGATAGATCCCGCATCCGAGGCTGACAGGTTCGTAAACAACACTCCATACGTCGGCTTGGAGGTCATCGACGAGACCACAAAGACGATGGCCACCACGATCGCGAGACCAACCAAGACAACGGCCTTCTGACCGGTGGTGAAACCGTCTGCAAACTTCTTGAGACTCTTCGTCACATTCGACAAGGTATCCGTCGATGCCATTCCTACTCCCTACCCAAAATTCAATTGATGGAAATGAACCATTGCACTGTGTCGATCCAGCACTGTGTCGATCTAGAACTGTGTCGATCTAGAACTGTGTCGCGCTAGAACTGTGTCGCGCTAGAACTGTGTCGACATCACTTGATTGATGGCACTCACCGCACCATTGCGCAGCGCGACCACTAACTGCGTCGCGAGTAGAGATTCGTTGGATGCCACCATGGCATCACTGAGATTTGCTTGACCCGCAGCAACCTGTTGCGCCTGTGTCGCCGCCGTTGCTTGTGTGCCTTGGAGTGAATCGATAGCGTTGCCGAGAATCTGGCCAAAGGAACTCGAGCTTGCACTCGGCGCGCTGGAACCAATCGGCGGCAGGTTTGCGCCAAGACTTGAGGTGATGGCACCGATCGCGGGGACCATCAGCTCACGATCCCAAGGACTGACAGATAGGCAGCTTTTGCCTGACTGATGACCGATGCGTTTGCCTCGTAGCTGTATTGAGCGGTGACGAGATCCCCAAGCTGAGTGCCGAGGTTGATTCCTGGCTCCTTGACCATGCCCTGTTTGTTCGCCAGCGTGGAACTTGGATCATAGGTCAATTCACCGTTGGGTTTCGGGGTGACAATGGAACTCACCTGCACGCCATCCCCAAGTGCATAGTTGGTAAAGTTAGGAATCCCTGACGAGTTGACTGACGGCTTTGGAGCGACCAGAACCTCTTGTTCTTGGTACTGTGGTTGATTGACTCCTGCGATATCATTCGCATTCGCGATGTTTGAACCGATGGAATTAAGCCAGGTTTGCTCAACACTCACGCCAGTTCCCGCGATGTTGATTGCACCGAAGAGTGACATCAGAATTGACCTCCCATCGCTCCTGAGAGAATCTGGAATTGCGTGGTAAGTTGATCGGAGACGGCTTGGTATGCCAGCGCATTGTTCTGCAACCGAACCAACTGGTTACCCATAGAGACATTGTTGCCATCAAGTGATTCCGGGTTAGTCGACGGGGTAAGTGTCGCTGATGCAGTCCCTCCGTTGGCCAGCGCATTCGAAAGCGAAGACTGGAAGGAGACGTTGGTCGCTTGGAAACCCGGCGTGTTGACGTTGGCCAGGTTATTCGCGATCGCCTGCTGTTGCGATGTTAATCCATCAAGAGCAAACTGGAGAGCCTGAATCGAGGTAGAACCCACGGTAGCGCCCTTTCAAAGTAAAGCTATCCGTAGCCCACTTCCGAGCGATCCATGCCCGCATGAAGAGCTTCGGTTCATCCATGTACCCACTTAAATAACTTTTGTTGATGGCTACTAGATCATTGTACCCACCAGTGGGAGGAAGCCAAGTCAAAGCAAATAGTTGGAATCGTTCACTAGAACAGTGCTATCAGACATGCTCGGTACACATGCCGAATTCGTTCGAGGAAATTCGTGGCAAAGACGAGGATCGTCCACAAAGGATATGAGTGATCTCAAGCAAGTTATCGAGCGGCGGTAACCGCTCGCCCGGTCGAAGTTCAGCGCCGTCCGCAGCGAAAACAGCGCCATAGGCGCCACCAGTTAGGCAAGTACGTCGATCAGCACAATCCGCTCAGGATCTTTCATGCGAGAATATCGCAACACTGTTGCAAATGCGTCCATGCGCGAACGCAACTCCTCACTCAACTCCTGCGTACGAAGCACGAGCGACTCCGAACGATCCCGCAGGGCCCGAGGCAGATGGACGCTTGGCTGTTCGCAGCAGAAGCTCGTCGTCACCACTCTGCCGGTGGCGAGGGAGTCTGCGACGGCATTCAGATGCGCTTCGTACGCGTCAAGATAGGCGAGCCACTCATCCATCCGCGTTCACCAAGACCGCTGCCTGGCGCCAGGCACTCATCAGTGGGCGAAGGACTGCCTCAGCTTCTGCGAGCAACTCGCGCTCCTTGGCAAGGTTTGAGCGGACGAGACGATCAAGCGAGTACTCATACAGTCGCCGCATATCACTCGCACCATCCCACACTTCGACCTGCAGGCAATCGCGGAGCAAGGCCACAACAGCCTGTGCATTCTTTAGCCCACAGTGAATCTCGTAGAGATCATTCTTCTCATAACCGCTCAGTGCGCGGGCGAGAGAGGCATCCAATTGGTCGATCACCATCACCAAACGCGTCGCTGGCGAGGCGGTCTGGACCGCATTGATGGTGTAACTTCGCTTGCCAGAATAGGCCACAGGGCATCCTTTCTACGGGAGTTGGGCGATCTCGCTAGTGAGATAACTTCCCTGGTTCTTTAACGACCCAAGCTGGGTCTCCATATTGTTGAACTCCTGCTGAAGCATCTTCTGCTCTGAGTTGATCATCGGCGTATAGTTTGCATACTGTTGCTGCAAACTCGAGATTTGTTGATTAATACTGGCGATCGTTGAAGTGATCGAGCCATTCACCGGATCACTTGCCTGGTATCCAGTCGTGGCAAAGCCGCCAGCAATCCCGGGAGTGTAGTCAAAGTTGCCAAGGTTGGTGGCGGTACCAGAGATGCCGGTCGCGGTCACCTGCACCGTAAGACCCGCGAGCGTCGCGTTGGTGATGGGTGCGGAGAGAAACTGACCATTCCCGGTAGCCTGCACCCCGTCGATCGTTCCTGCGACGTTCGATCCCGTGTAGGTGGTGCCATTTGCTGTGAGGCCAAGTTGGCCAGTTGTACCACTGGTGGCAATCGAAAAGCTCCCCGCAGAACCATAGGAATCGGATGACACCACGAGCTGCGCACCGGAAGAACTCGTCTTCACCGTCGCCGAGAGGGACAGGCCAGAAGCCACAAAGGCGGCGTTTAATCCCTGCGCAATACTGGTGAGCGACTCGCCGGCACTAGCTGCGTAGGTTGCGGTCGTCCCAGATGAGGTGATCGAGAGGTTCTCCGCACTGGTGATCGCGCCTCCAGCAACGACGCTGCCAGTGTCAACCGCCTGGGTTGCTGACTGCGTGATCACAATTGGGTAGCTCCCAGCAGCAGTGGCATCACCCGCGTAGTTGAGCGTGACGGAACCCGAATAGGCATTCGATGCAGCTTGAAGGGTGCCGCCCTGTGTAAACAGAGAGGAGACCTGTGAAGGGTTCGCATCAAAGGCCTGGGCAAAGGTGGTGGCGTTGAAGTCAATGGAGCCGTTCTTATTAAGGTTTAACCCTGCGGTAGCGGCGGTCGATCCATTGAGACCGACAACGTTCGAGATGACTCCGAGAATCTGCGAAGTAATGGCGTTGAGGCTCGAGTTACCCATCAGTGGTCCACCGGAACCCGTTGCCTCGTTGTAACCAGCGTACTTGTTGATATCAGATAGCGCGGTGTTGGCGGCCGTCACCAAGGTTTGGACACTGGTGGCCATCGCCTTCCCGTCCGGGGTAACCGAGAGAGTTACCGGCGAAGATCCAGGAGCCTGAGCGGAGACCAGGTTGATGCTGACCCCTGGCAGGACACCCGAGACCGTGTTAGTCTGTGAGGACAGTTCATACCCATTGGAACCACCGACGTTGATCACCGCGTCCTGGCCCTGGGTGATGGAGTTGAAGCTACCGACTGACGCTGAAAACGGTGACGACTCAACGGTGATATTGCCGTTGGTGCCCGTGGTGTTAGAGGAGAGCTGCAGAATATAAGCGTTAGTGCCTACCCCCACAGCAGAGGCGGTTACACCGGCGTTCGCAGCGTTGATGTTGCTCACCACCTGACTTAAGCTGCCGCTCCCCGCAGAGACCTCCGTCGCCGAAAAACTACCCTTTGCGAGACCTGATGTGCCGACACCGAGGGTCACCGTGCCCCCCGAACCGTCGGTCAGCGTCGTCGTGGAGCCAGCTTGGACGTTGTTGATACTGGTGGCTGTGCCGTCGAGCGTAATCGCTCCAGCGGTACCCACTGAGGCAGTCGATTGTGTGGCAAGACCGAGGCTCGTCAACGCCGTACCACCGGTGACTTGCAAGGAAGAAGAGCTTCCGAGTAGAGCAGTACTGAGCTGGAGTTGGCCGCGAGCGTCGATCGTAGCATTCACCAAAGGTGTGCCACTCCCCGACGTCGCTGCGGTGATCGCTTGGGCAAGTTGGGACGGTGTGTACGTGCCACTGGCAATCGTGAAGGTTTGGGCGGTCCCATTCACGTTGGCGGTGATGGTATCGTTGGAGGACCCTATGGTTGTCGAACTCGCCAGTGCCGATGTTGTCGAAGCGGTACCACCGGTCAATGCCTGGGTGACATCGAAGGAGTGTGACCCAACCGCCAATGAACTCCCTGCCAGTGAGGTGACACCAAATCCGGCGGCGGTCGAGGAAAGAAGAAAATTCCCAGAGGCAACGGTCGAGGAGAGGGAACTCACGGTGCTGGAGCCAGCCAGAACGTTGGCTTGTGCGAGCTGGTCAACGTTGAAACTGATCGTCGAGGGAGCGGCGCCGGTTGAAGTGGTGGCGGTCGCAACGGCAGAGTTTGAGGTCGACGCTGACATCACTTGCCAATCCGCACTCGAGGTCAGATTACTCGCCGCGCTCTGCAAGCTGAGAAGGTCCGCCGAAAGCTGCTGATAGTCGTTCAGGTTGGTCTGAAGCGAGGTGATCTGGTTCTGGATATCAACCTGGGGTTGTTCATAGGCCTGCATTAGTGCGTTGATAATGGAACTGGTATCAAGACCAGAGATCACCCCGTTGAACTGAATCGGCGGGGCAAAAGGGTTCGTGGAACTCGTCGACGTCGTGCTACTGGTGGTAGGCGTCGTCGACGTCGTAGTCGTTGTTGGAGAGACGGAAGACATTCGACCTCCTCATTGCAGAAGGGAAAAGGAAAGAAACCAGGATGGGCCAGAGAGCATGCTCTCCGGCCCATCCATCGATCGAAATAACTTATGGCAGAAGTTTGAGAATCAACTGCGGCAATGCTTGAGCTTGTGACAACATCGCCACACCAGCCTGCATCAGCACCTGCTGCGACGAGAACGTCGTCATAGCTTGGGCCATATTGGTGTCGATCAGCGTGGAGTTTGCCGAGGTCACATTCTGCTGGCCCACTGTATCGTTAGCAACAATGGCCTGGATCTGATTCTGGATCGCACCAACTTGAGCTTCCGTGGTTGCCACTTGCGTAATCGCCGATTGGACTGCCAACATTGCCCCAAGGGCAGCAGTGGAGGAACCAATGCTAATTGTACCACTTGAGACTCCAAGTGCGCCGGTCGTCAATGCCCCAATCGTTACGACAATCTGATCAACAGAACTGTCGTAGGCACCGATCTGGAACGACTCGTTTGCGAAACTACCATTCAGCAACTGCTGGCTGCCAAACTGGGTCGAATTTGCGATCTGATCGAGCTGATTCTGCAACGCCGCAAACTCCTGCTGGTCTGCAGTGAGCGAATTGGTATTCGATGCGCCTGAGTTTGCAGCTTGGGTTGCTAACTGGTTCATCGTCTGCAGGATAGCCACCTGTTGGTTCATGGCGCCGGTGGCAATCTGGAGCACCGAGTTTGCGTCTTGTCCGTTGTTGATCGCAACGCCAAGGCCGTTCGCCTGGGTCTCAAGGCCCTGGGAGATCACATAGCCTGCTGCGTTGTTGGCCGCCGTCTGAATCTGCAGACCAGATGACAGTTGATTAATAGTTGTCTGCATCGCGTTGTTCGTTGCGTTTAAGTTGTTATACGCCTCGATCGCCGAGATGTTTGTGTTCACCGAAAGGGACATGAATCCTCCTTGAATTCCCTCATGTATTATCTAACCAACGCCAGGCTTACCAAGCGTCTTTGGATACATCGGGAGCTCATCGGCAAACCTTGAGGATCTATTGCAACAACAACTCCAGAATCTGAATCGCGTTCAATGCCGCTCCTTTACGCAGATTATCTCCTGCCACGAAGAAAGCGATGCCATTCGTCGATGAATGATCCGGTCGAATCCGTCCAATCAGGACCGGATCGACCCCAGCCGAAGCGAGAGGGGTTGGCAGCTCAACGATCTGACAACCCGGTTCTTGCTTGAGCGCATCCACAAGCTCAGCGACTTGGGGAGTGTCTCGGCACTCTGCAACAATCGCGATACTATGTCCAGTAAAGACGGGCACCCTCACACAGGTGGCATGGCAACGCAGATCAGCCAACCCCAAAATTTTTCGCGACTCATTGACGAACTTCTCCTCCTCAGAGGTGTCGCCATCGTGAAGATCCCCTGCGAGGGGGATGACATTTCCTGCCAAAACAGCTGGAAACTTTGCTGGAGACATGAAGTCGACGGCACCACCATCGAAGGTGAGTGCTGCGAGGTTGGGCCGTTGCAATTCGGCATCAAGTTCTGCCACCCCTTCCCTACCAGCTCCAGAGGCTGCCTGGTAAGTCGAAGCGATCACACGCTCGAGACCAAAAAGGCGATCGATGATCGCCAATGGAGGCATCGCAATCATCGTTGTACAGTTCGGATTCGCGATGATCCCATGTGGGCGGTTGTGAACTTCCCTAGGATTGACCTCCGGAACCACCAGCGGAACCTCGGGGTCCATCCGATACGCCGATGAGTTGTCGATCACCACCGCGCCAGCCTCAACAAAGCGAGGAGCGTGCACTTTGGAAGCGGTCGCCCCGATCGAGAAGATGGCGTAATCGACTCCTCGCAGATCTGCTGTCTCCACATCCTCGACCGCGACAAGACGCCCACTGAACTCGATAACAACGCCTGCCGATCGAGGGGAAGCGAAGAAGCGAATGTGATCGAATGGGACCTGTCGCTCCTTGAGAATCTGGCGCATCACGCCACCCACCTGGCCGGTTGCACCTACAACGGCAAGGGTTCCAGCGCTCCTCATAGTGAAAATGCCTCATGTAGTGCTTGCACGGCAGTCTCCAGCAGTTCAACTCGAATAACACACGAGATCCGTATAGCGGAAGTGGAGATCATCTCGATGTTGATGTTGTGGTTAGCGAGCGTCTCAAACATCGTTGCGGTTACGCCAGGGTTCGACTTCATGCCAGCGCCGACCAGGGATACGCGACCGATCTCGGTATCCGTCACCACTTCACTCGCATCGACCTGCCTCGCCACCTCTTCGGTCACGCTTCGTGCGAGCTCGAGGTCAAGTTTCGGTGCAGTGAACGAGATGTCCGTATGACCCTCGATGGAGGTATTCTGCACAATCATGTCGACATTCACACCAGCGTCGGCGATCACGCGAAAAATTCGAGCTGCCACACCAGGTTGATCAGGCACCCTCAACAATGTGAGCTTCACCTCAGATGCGTCATGGGAGATTGCACTCACCACTGCCTGTTCCATTGTCTCTTCCTCCTCTACCACCCAGGTACCCGGCTCCCACGTGAAACTCGAACGAACATGGAGCCGCACGCCGTAGTTCCTGGCAAATTCAACCGAACGCAACGCAAGGACTCGTCCGCCAGAGGCCGAGAGCTCAAGCATCTCCTCAAATGAAATCCTTGGGATCTTACGAGCGGCAGGAACCACACGAGGATCAGCCGTGAATACCCCAGAGACATCGGTATAGATCTCGCAAACATTCGCTCCAAGGCTGGCTGCGATAGCGACCGCTGTCGTATCAGAGCCTCCTCGTCCCAGCGTCGTGACATTGCGATCCGTGGAGACCCCCTGAAAACCCGCTATCACCGGAACCACCCCGGCGGCGAGTGCTGCCTTAATCCGCTCGGGTTTGATCTCAACTATTTTTGCTTTGGTGTGGTCGGTGTCAGTGATGATGCCTGCCTGCGAACCAGTAAAGGATTCTGCCGCTACGCCTAGATCGGCGAGCGCCATACATAGCAACGACACCGAGATGCGCTCACCAGCAGTAAGCAACATGTCCATCTCGCGTGGAGGGATCGTCCTACTGACATCTCCTGCGAGTCGGATCAGGTCATCGGTGGTCTTCCCCATCGCAGAGACGACCACCACCACATCGTCTCCCCTGCGCCTTGAGCGTGCAACGTAGTCAGCGACCGTGCGAATACGGTCGGCATCAGCTACCGAGGTACCACCGTACTTCTGAATTATGAGAGCCACTAGAACAATCTACCAGCCCGAAAGGGTCGAACCAAGAGGATAGACCGGTCTTGTGCTATTAAAGTGTTCACGTGCCAAGCGAAAAGCGGGCTCGGATTCGAGCGAACCAACAGAAACTGAAGGAAGCGGAAATGGCGCGTGCCAAACGGCGTCGACTGATGCGCAACGGCGCGATCGTGGTGATAGCTGCGATCGTGGTCTTTGTGGGAATCTATTTTCTCACCAAGCCAACGGCGAAGAAGACAACAGCCACCACCAAGACTACGGCGAAGACATCAACAGCGAAAACGACTGGCTACCTACTGCCTGATGGGTGCCCGAATCCGAATGCTATCATCCCGCACAAAACCCACTTCAAGAAGTATCCACCAGAGTGCCTTAATCCGAAGGATCACTACACGGCCATCGTGAACACCACGGCCGGCACCTTTGATATTAAGCTCGAACCAAATCTGGGGCCGAAATCAGCAAACAACTTCTATGTGCTGTCTCTCTACCACTTCTTCGACGGAACAACCTTCTTCAGAGTCATTCCCGGGTTCGTGATCCAGGGAGGTAGCCCAACCAACAACGACTTTGGAACTCCCGGCTATAGTTTTGGTGACAAGAACCCTCCGGCCGGCTCCTATCACATTGGAACCGTTGCGATGGCCAACAGCGGCTCACCGAACTCCAACGGGAGCCAATTTTTTGTGGTATCGGGAACCGCCGGTGAGAAAGAGTTGAGCGACACCTACAGCGTCTTTGGCCAGGTGACCAAGGGGCTTTCGGTTATCGCGAAAATCAACGCAGGTGGAAGTACCGCAAACAATGGCATCCCACCGAAGACAACTTACAAGATCAACACAGTCACGATCCAGGTCACCAAGTAACACTGGTCTCTACAAACAACTGAAGGAGTTAGACGATGCTGGGCAAGAAGAAGGAAAGTTACCCGTGTCCCGAGGCTGACGGTTCAAGTCCTCAAGTTCGACACTTCGATGCGAGCCCTTCGTACTGCCTCGAAGACAACGCTACCTACGAAGCCATCATGGAAACCAACCATGGCACCATGCGCTTTGAGCTATTCCCCGAACGCGCACCTATCACCGTCAACAGCTTCGTCTTTCTCGCCCGCTACCACTACTTCGATGGCATCAACTTTCACCGGATCATCCCAGGCTTTGTAGTCCAAGGTGGTGATCCAACAGGATCGGGTGCCGGCGGTCCAGGTTATAAATTCCGTGACGAACTCCCTAACGCCGGAGAGTACCAGCGTGGCAGCTTGGCCATGGCGAATGCCGGGCCGAACACGAACGGTAGCCAATTCTTTATCATCTCGGGGCCAAGTGGCGTATCGCTACCGCCGCTATATAGCCTTTTTGGACAACTCAAAGATGGTGATGATGTCATCACATCTCTCGATTCAGAAGGAACTCCAGGCGGAAACCCAAAACAGGCGTGCACGATCACATCTGTTGTGGTAATCCAGGAATCTCGAAAATAACTCACTCATAGTTCCTACTCCAACAAACTCTACATGGATCATACAGTCGGCCCGAATTACGCTTTAATTCAACTTACCCATGATTGGTCTACCTACTCCTAATCCTAAAGCAAAAGAATCACAAAATGGTCCACCACACATCAACAGGGAGCTTATCCTCGCATCTTCACCAACTGAAGGGAGAGCTTTGATGTCCGAAAAGCTGCCCACCTGTCATGGGTTTTTAGGCTCTCCTGACATTCATGTGGATGGATTTGGTTCGGATCTGAGCCGTAGTCCCAGTTCAACGGGAGTAATTGGGGCCGAAATAGCCGCATAAGGAACGCGCACGGTTTCTGAGCTCTAAATTTGGTGTTAACAACGCATCAAAAAGGAGTTCAGAACCATGCGCGCTACCTCTCTAGTTAAGCAGATGCTAGGCCTTCGTGGTGTCACCGTGACTGAAGTTTTGTTGGGTTCCGGC
>NZ_DAHXOI010000011.1:5549-86281 GCF_027364955.1 Ferrimicrobium sp. | reverse complement strand
GACGACAGGTTCAACACGATGCCTGCCGCAGCAGCAGAGCTCTTGAAGTCCTCCATCTCACCGGGGAGATAGGACGACCCGGTGGTGTAGACCAGTGAGAAGGTCAGGGTCTGACCGCCACTAATTCCTGTCCCACACTCATTTGCTCCAGGTCCTGGCTTCTCACAGACCGCTGGTCCCGATGAGGGGATCTTCCAACCGTGGGAAGTCAACAACGTCCGGGCATCTTTGATGCTGTAGGGATAGGTGCTTGCCGACTCAAGAGAGCCCATGTAGGGATTGGACGGCTTTGGCGGAATTGGACCGTAATCTGGATAACCCCCAGTCCCAAGGAGGAGTGACTTCACGACCGCCGACTGATCCATCAGGTGCTGGAGTGCCTGGCGGATGTAAAGTTGCTTGAAGATGCTCCCGACTTGGGGGTTAATGTAGTTCAGTGACAGGAAGTTGATCTCCCAATAGGGAGTGGGAACGATGCTGTAACCCGCCGCCTTCACTCTTGGCAGCGTGGAGAGGTCATTAGCAGGTACGTAGCCAGCCTGAATCTCAGATCCCGATAGGAGCGAACTGAACTCAGACGAACTGGAGGTGTAGGGAACCTCCTTAAATACCTTGTAGTTAACTTTTGGTCCCGAGTAATTTGGGTTAACTTTGAACGAAGCAGCACCTGTCGTATTGAACGAAGTGAGTTCAAATGGACCATCAACCACCTTCCAAAGGGGATTGGTCGCATAGGTAGAAGTGTCCTTGGATTGGGCACTCAGATAACTCAAAACAGCGGCAGCTCCTGATGCAGTCGATGCATAATTGCCCACCGATCCCGCGGTAGAAGTCTTATCCCACGACTGCTGGGGCATCGGAACCAACTCATCGAGCTGATCATCGGTGAACCAGATTGGGTTGACCGAATGTGACAGGTGCAGCACGACCGTGCTTGTCCCTGAGGTCGTCACAGAACTTATGTTATCGGGGATGTCCCCTGGAACATAGTCTGCGAACTCGTTCTTCTGAAACTTCAGCAGATCGAGGAAGAACATCAGGTCCGCGTTCGTCAGCGGCTGACCATTCGACCACTTCCATGGCTTGAGCTTGATAGTGACGACGGTGTTGTTTTGACTATACACCGGTGGGTAAGCCAGGCTGAGCGAAGTATTGAGAGTAGTGGCAGAGGTAGCGGTTCCAATGATATAAAGAGTTGGCCACATGAAGTTTTGAAAACTTCCCTTGTTGGCAAGGGTATTATACGCCGGCTCGACAAACGGCAGGATCGAATCCGGTGTACCCTGGGCTCCTTCTGCCATCGTGATTACGCCCGCGTTCGACGAGGTCGAAGACTGGCTGCTACTCGATGTACTGCTTGAGCTCGAGGAGCCACAAGCAGCAAGAATCGCACCCCCGAGTGTAGCGGTTGCAGCTACTGTGGCCAGCCTTTTCAATGGACTGACGCGATTAACATTTCCCAAGCGATTGGACACCGCCGACCCCCCTGTTCCTTGGATGATCCAATACTACAGGTATCGCCGCCAACCTGTACGAAAATTTACAGTTTGTTCTTTGTTCTGTCACATTTCATAGATTTCCTTCATGTTTGCCCCAGATAGGTAGTTCTACATGGGAAGGAAACCGACCCCCAAGATGCACACGATTGCGTGCAACGACACTCCTTCGAGATCGATGCTCGTCAGGCCAAACGTTTCGATTGATGTCAAATCTCGGGAAGTTGCTCGACGCGATCAAAATTCTGATTCGGTGACCACGACAGAACAAGTTAGCAGTGTCTGGGGCTTCGACCACCAATGAATACACAGTATTGGGAACCATGGCTTGAGGGTTCTCGAAGCCGTCGCGATAGCGACAACGCAAAATAGCATCGGTGATGTTCATTGCAAAACCATGAGGATGTGAACTCGATGGAGGGTACACATCGAGGAGCTTCCAGTAAAGGTCCGTATCAGTGGCGGACGACGAGATCCAGAGGTGTAGCGAAGGGCGACCGACCACTGCGACATCCGTCAAAAGCGGCTCTGACTCGAAGCAGACCGAGTCCTCGCGTAGCTCGAGTGGAACCGTGACGGATTTCTTTGAGGATCCGTCTCGCACCACCCACAGTTGCTCGTAAGCCCCACCTCGCATCACAGGTTCACCCGATGTGATCGCCCCACCGACGGTGGGAAATGGACGACGAGGGTCGTACTCATACTCGACATAGTCTTCATCAACATCGGGATTCTGAGGGCTGAGCACACCCCCCGGATGCAAATACCAAGAGCTCGATTCGACACCGACGGGAGGCCACTGAGGACTGGTTTCCCAACGTCCGCCATGGAAGAGACGTCCCTCATCGGTCGAGTGACCGCCTCCGCCTCCCATCAGGAAAAACTCGACGCCAGCGGAGAATAAGTCCTGGCTTGAACCGTTCATAAGAGAACGAAACCAACGTTCACGAAACGCAAGGTAATTGGGCGCAAAGCGACTCTCGAGAGTCGAGGCGGATCCAAAATCAACTTCGCCAGCATGCGTCGTACTCCGTGCACCGTGAGTCCATGGTCCCAGCACAAGATACACCGCACTCTTCTTAGCTTTCGACAGCCCGGAGAAGTTATCCACAGCGGTCATAGTGTAAGGGTCGTACCAGCCCGAGATGTGAACCGAGGGAACATCTGGAAACTGTGAATAGTATCCACGCCCGTACAACCCAACCTGCTTCCAGTAGTTAGTAAAAGAGGACTCGGCGTTCTGCTCCAGGAGATACTCCTCGTAGCTCGGCGCGTAGCTAATGGGTGACTTACCCTTCTCCCAAGGCCACAGACGAATCCAAACCCAAATATCATCCTCTGATAGATCAGTAGCGCTGGGGGCGACGATCGCAGCCTCCCGACTCTTCGCAGCGTGCCTGATCGCCCAGGTCACCTGCTTCAATTCAAAGGCTCCACCCTGACGGCAACCCGCCTCATAGGCACTCGCGAATCCCCCACAATCCATCAGCATCCCAGAAAGGTGCTTTGGCCTGAGCGAGGCGAGGGCCGCCTGCACGTGCGCGCCGTAAGACAACCCCATGGTGAACACTCGGCCATCGCACCAGTCCTGAGACCCAAGCCACTCAACCGTATCAAAGCCGTCTTCCCCTTCACAGAGGTATTTCGTGAACTCGCCTTGCGAGTCTCCACGACCTCGACAGTCTTGCATCACCACGCTGAAGTCAGAACCCGTCAGATAGGCCGCTACCTCCGCTGGCGTCAGCGGACGGTCTATTCCCGGATACTGCTCGGACGCCCTTGGAAGACGGCGACCATAAGGTGTGCGCTCCAGTATCACAGGCCGGGGTGCGTTGCCCTCACGATCGGGTTCGTAGAGATCGGCCACCAGTTGGACGCCGTCTCGCATCGGAATCTCAAACGCTGAGCGCCAGCAACGAGTCCCGTCGACCCCGACAACAAGCTCCCTCTCAGTCGGTCTCGCCATAATGCAAATCCCCCATACGCAGTGAACCGCCCGCTTTCAACGCACCTTATCAGAATAACGCAGCTCCACTCCATCATCGAGTTGCTGGCAAACCCGAGCCAAACCGGCAACCTCCGCGCCTCTGACCCTTCCAACGATAATCCCAATTCCCGTAGCCGTGTCCACAAACCTTAAAACCCAAGGTGACTACCCGAATCGTTCTGCTACCACCAAGATGCGAAAAACTTATCCGTTTACCCTTTCAACTGACACCAGTCGGAATGCCCATTCCTACAACTACCTACTGATCAACCTTGTCAAGAATGCCGTAAATGAGAAAATTCAACCCCCATTCTTGGCAGCTGCAGTGCAGCGAGCCCATCGCGATCAGGCACGTTGATAGTCATGACCTTACGCGAACCCAGGGCTGGGAGGGGAAAGATCTGTAGTGCCTCTCAGTGGTACTCGATGGTCTTTGGGGTGAGGATCCTACGTTTTTGATCCCACCCCTCGGTGACAACATCGGCGACTGTTCGTTTGGTGTTGTGTTCGATCCCGGACTCGACTTCGTTCATGACTTGACGGAGTGCACGTTCGGCTTCCCGCTTGCCACCGTTGATGACTTTCGACACTTGCCGGCGTTTGCCGGTCGCTGGATCAGGGCCCGCATCGGCGCGGATACGACAGTTTCAAGGCCCGAACTCAGTGAAAGAACCCTGGGCGATGGCGGGCTTGGCATTTTGATGATGCAAAACCAAAACTCGCATCAGCTCTTGGGGCTATACCCACGCCGAACTGGGCTTTTGTGGCTGGCGGGCCAGGGCTCGAACCTGGAACCTCCTGATCCAAAGTTAGATCTCATACAATACTGTTGGACGTGGCTAGCCTGTTAGGGCAGTTCACAGGGTACGTTAGAGAATCCACAGTGGGTCATGCGCCGTGATTCAACGATAATCCGTATCACAATCCGTATCACGCCAATCGACCACGCGCGGACCTTCGAGCTATATCCCACGCTCGCTTCCCGATCTGCCTCTTCTAGGATCCTGCTCATCTGCACTCGCGTGATGGTCTGTAATCGCTTGGACGGTATGCGCTCAATCCAGTCCTCCACGACCTTCTCGTCAAACTCATCTGACACTACCCATGTTCTAGGCTCCAAGGCGGCTGTGAAAGTCAGTCCTGGATTGTGTTCCGCCAACTACGCAGGGCTTCTAGGTCGGGTTCGCTCAGGTCGGCCAAGGTGAGAAAGGCGGGAAGTTGCAGTTGCGATAACGCCGAGCGAAAGGCGTTCTCGGTCGTGGTGCCATGGGAGCGACATAGCTCTTCCCTCGCGTTCTCGTCGTTGTCTTGGTTCTCGGAGGCTGCCCGCAACTCGCCAAGACGGACAGTCTCCAGGTAGTCGTCAACGATGTCCTCAGTATCGGCATCGACAGCTCTCAACAACAGCATCGCGATCATGCCTGTGCGATCCCGTCCCGACATGCAATGGAACATTACTCCACCCGGTGGAGCATTCAGGATTGCCGACAGAGCCGCACCGGCGCGCTCTGGCATCGCCTGAAGATGAGGGAGAAAGTAGAGTGCCGTGCCTTTGAGCCCGTTGTCCCAGTAGTTGCTCCAGAAGTCCTCGTTGTCCAAGCCGTCCAGATCGACCTGGCGTATCGTCAGCCAGCCGGGCCGGGATCCAACATCGCAGCTTCTTTCACTCGGCTGGCGAAGATCAACGACTGTACGTATCCCTGCTTCCCAGATCTGCTCCCAGCCCGCTTCGCTCACCCGGTCGACGTTCTCGGAGCGAAAGAAGACACCCCTCGGCGTGTAGCTGCCGTTGCGTCGTCGAAGGCCACCAAGATCTCGCGCGTTTACAAGTCCGTCTACACGAAGTGCCCGTTCGCCCGTCATCGATCCGTGCCCGTAATCAAGCCAAGTGGGTACACACTCAGGCGCGACAAGAGTGCTCGTTGATGCATTGCCGGTGATCCGCAGCCTGTCCAGAGAGGACGAGCTTTGAAGACAGCGAAAGGTGACCTATCTAACGCGTCGTTGATCGTTCGGCAAGAATCGTCATATCTGTCGCGCCAAGTTGTGTGCATCAGCGACGAGTCTATTGCACTGTGCATCCTCCGGGTCGCGCAGTCCAAGGCTAGCTATCGCGATGATGTGTATGACTTACAAAGGAGGCACCACCAAATCCAGGTCTGGCCTGCCGGAATTTTAGCCCATGTCGGTGGAAAGCCCATCGCGTGACACTCCCAAGTCGAGTGCCACTGGGCGCTCAGATGTTCATGAGTGGCCCACTTGGTGCATATACATGCTCATGGCTGCTACTCAGACTCGTACAGATTATGGGGAACACATTCCAGGAGCCCGCAAACACGACAATGGGACTGCACTCAAAGTTCTCGATGACCTTGGTACCATGGCCCAATCTGACTTTGGGTATCCCGCCGATGTGGTGATTGCCAAGCTGACTGAGATCCGTCGAGATGATGTATGGGGATCGCTCAACAGCCGTCTGGCCCAGCTGCAATCCGAGAACGCGAACCCCGCCTTGGCCCTAGCGTGGCGAGTGCTCTATCGTAGTTTCGCAGCATCTGCAGCCTCCACTGAGGTGAAGCCGACCACGACAACCAGCGGGCGGCTGTGGGTGATTCCGCCTTATAGTGCCTACGTCTTTGGACACATTTACACAGCGGTACTCACCCGCATCGAAATGGAGATGGAACAGATCCCTCCGAATACATCGTGGCTCGATATCAACAAGGCGATGATTCTGAGTCCGCCAAGCAAAGAGTCATACAGTGGGTTCTTCGCTGGTATTCATGCACTAGAGGAGATTCAAAAGCTCCTGCCCAATCACGATTCAGACACAAGCTTTGCGGTTGAAAAGGACGTACCTGAGGCGGTTGCTCACTGGCTAGATCAGGAACAACAACGTGGCCAGGCACTGATGGGTCTCGTGCGAACAAGAGGGCGGGACCTTAGCCAGCGGTTGCGCATCGCGAAATCAGAGGTGTTCCGGGAGTGCGTGGTCGATTATGAGGCACACCTGCGAGGGGTCATAGACGAGTTGGTGCTAAAGGAGAGTTGGCTGAGCGACACCAAGGTAGCGCTCAGGTCGTGGCTACGCCGCTATGTCGATGACTCTGTGACGGGCACTTATTGCCCAGACAACATCCATACGGGGATTCGCTACCAGGCGATCGACCAGTATCTTGACGATCCTATAGCCGTCGGGGATGAGGTAGCGAGGGAGGTATATGCCCGCGTTGTCTCAGATGCGAGCTTCAACCCGTTCAGAGTACCCTTAGCGAAAAAGACCTCAACTGCCGAGGCGGACACGGGTTCGGTCGAGAACAGTGATGCCGAGTCGTTCGAGAGCATCCTTCACGAGAAGGTTATGCCACCGACGCGTTTTGAGCATCTAGGGCGTGAGGTTTCGGGTGGAGGTCCATCACCTCGAGTAGGTAACGTTAGTGAAGCTGAGTTGTGCGAGCTGGTGCCCTTTCGCGGTATCCAGTATGGGAACTGGGCGACCCAGTCAGAGCGCCAGGAGATGCTCAACCTCGCATACGACGCGATGAGCGATCTCGCCTTAGCGTTGGGAGTGTCAACGCAATACCTGGCTCTACCTCTCGAGCTCGAATCAGGTGTGCAGAATCTGGGCCTTGCTCTCGGTGCGCGTGGGCGTGGAGGAAGTGCTAGCGCACATTATGAACCTGCTCGACACGTGATTAACCTCACCAAAACCAAAGGAGGAGGGGCACTCGCCCATGAATGGATGCACGGCTATGACCACAAGGTAGCGGCCGATCTCCACCTTGGTTGTGACTCAGCCTCTGCGATCGCGGGCAACCCGGTGTATGAATTCGTGCAGTTGCTACGACAGGCCATCCCTGAGGCACGAGAACAGGCTCTAGCTAGTGCCGTTGCCCACAAACGTGATCTCATGCTCGAGGCTGTACTCCCATCGAGAGTCGAGGCAGAGCTTGCTCGATCAAGTGGAGGGGTAAGTGCTTGGCGGGTTGTTGGTGTCGCGATGAGTGAAACCATTGCCAAATGGGCAACTCACCCAACCCCCGTCATAGCCTACGCCTGCACGGGGCATCAAATCGACTACGAGGTAGTCATCGCCAATATGGCGAGTGGGCTTGTTGAACATGGAGTGCCAGAGACGACGGCAAACGCTTTGGCCACATTGTGGGCCAGTCGGACCTCCGGTGCCACCTGGATCAAACTTGATCGGGTCCTTAGACGTGATCCTGTGCTTCACCGAGGACAGAGCGAGTATCTAGCCCAAGCCCAACTACTCAATGGTGCCAAAGCGACTGGCTACTGGACTACACCAACGGAGTTATTTGCGCGAGCGGGATCAGCGGTTGTCTTTGACCGCCTGCGGGATCTTCACGGTGTTGTGAATGGGTTCCTTGCCGAATCGAGTAACCCCGAGCTGTTCGATGCCGCGAGACATAAGGGAAATCCAAATCCTGCAGGAGTCGAACGTGAAGTCTTCGCAAAGGCGTTTTCTAACACCCTGGCGGTGAAGATGCTGGCTGAGGATGGACGAGCCCAAGTTCGACAACAGGAGGTTGTTGTCGGGGCAAGGCGACAGATGCGGCTCTTCTAACGACGCATGGTTGGTGCATATATATGGAGGAGAAACCAAGGAGGTCATGGTGAGAGATTTCTACTATCAAAACAGCTACGACATCGTTGCCTACACCTACAAGGCAGATCTCATCTGCCCCGCGTGTATTTTGGGTGCCTTGCCAGATGCGTGGGAGGTCGACAAGGTAGAGGCCTCTGACATTGAGACAGCACTCCATATCATCGCCGAAACCCAGGACGTCGACTACGACAACGAAACGACATACGATTCTGGAGAATTCCCGAAGGTGGTATTTCGTGACCAGGTAGAGGATGGAGATGCCTGTGGCGAATGTTTTGGCAAGTTCGAGGACTCGGCCTATCGGACCAAACCCGAGCCTCGTGTGCGTGGTCGACATATTTGACCTGGAGGACAGGGGGTTGGCATGAACACTGCATATCTGGCTTATCAAGCGGTTGAGAGAGTTGTTGGCGCTCATGGGGCCGGAACCATCAAGGAGTCCGAGTCCGATGATCTCGGGGTATGGGTGATCGTAGTGTTTGGCAACAGTAGTGCTCACTTTATGGAAGCAGCAACGATCCGACCAGTATTGACTTGCGAGGTTGAACTATAAAGATCTATCCACCTGCACGATGCCCACGCTTCCCGGAGCTTCAGGGTTCCGACTGACACGGTCGTCGCGTCCTACCTCACCTGCAGCAAAGTCCAGAACACAATCGACTATCACGAGATCTCGACAACTCCTGCTTGCTCCTGCCTCAGCGCAAGCCAGTCCAACCGGCAAGCAGTTGGTGCAGAACCTCTTTGTACTGTTCGGCCGACCGCGGCGCTGCGCTGGTGAGGGCTTGAGCGAAGGGCGTTGGAAGGAACCAGATGAAAAGGGCACCAAGTGCGACAAGCAGGAACTCTTCAACATGGCCTTCCCCTGGGCTGCTAGCGCTGATGCTGTGGGTCCATTCGAGCAGCGTGACCCTCAGACGACCGATACGTGCATGGTATTCAAGCAAGGAGGGTCCATTGCGTACCGCCCCTGCATCGACAAGAAGCTCGGCAAGTCCGGGTTGTGCCTCCATTAACTCGAAGTAGCCATCGATTAGCAGCCCGATCTGCTCGGTCGAGGTGCCTCCGGTACGCCAGACCCAAGCAACTAGCTGTTCAACTTGATCAAGTGCGCCGAGGAGGAGTTGGAGAAGGATCTCGTCTTTATCTTGGAAGTAGTGGTAAAGGAGGGTGCGTTTGATGTTCGCCGTCTGCGCGATGTCGACCATGCTGCTCCCGGCGTAGCCGCGGTTGGCGAAGACTTGGCGGGCAGCGTCGAGGATGTGTCGGCGCTGGACGACAGGGTCGGTTCTGGTCCTCATCGGTTCTCTTTTTCGCCGAGTGCCAAGAGCGCGACATCAATCGACTGATGGAGGTCGTATGCGGTGTCGAAGCCAGCAGAGCGAAGCTTCGCGTCATCCCAGATCCGGTCGTGACAGAGCGCCTCAACCGCGTAACGGGTGAGGGTCGGGTTCTTCAACAGCCTCTCCTGTGCGGTGGCGAGGCCAAGAGCCAAGGGACGGGGAACGCTCCTAGTCTTTGCGACCACACCTCGGTGCACATCCAGCACCTCCTTGAGTTGCGCCCACGAGAGCTCGAAGCCCCGCAAAAGGTAGGTCTCGCCAACCGCTTCAGGAAGTTCGGCGAGAAAGGCCATGGCGCGACCGATGTCTCTGGTGTCTACGCAGGAGAACCGGGCCATGCCACGGTCGATCATCGGGAACCTGTTCGCCGCATGTGCTTGGGCAAGCTGCGAAAAAAAAGAAGTCTTATCGCGAGAGCCAATCGTACTAGCGGGCCGCAAGATCACATAATCGATACCGGCATCCCTGGCAACGGCGCGCACAGTATCTTCACGTTCGACAGCCAGTTTGGAGATTGGGTGAGACGGTCGACAGGGGGTGGTCTCGTTGGCTGGGCAAGTGCCTGGCGCGTAGCCGTAGACCACGATTGTGGACAATTGCACGAACCGAGAAACCCCAGCCTGAGAGGCCGCGCGAATCAATCGCCGTGTGAGCTCAATGTCGACTTGGCGCGCCTGGCGAGGAGAAGCCTGGACGGCGGCAGTGCAGTTAACCACAACGTCGGCTGAGCTGGCAACAGCCTCGATGCTCGACTGATCAGCGAAGTCAACCTGGGTGACTCGCACGCCAATCCTATCGAGAAACACCCGATCTGACCCAGCTCGAAGTGGCGCTATGACGTCATGGCCTGCCAAGTGGAGTTGTTCGGCGACATGGCTCCCGATAAAACCACTTGCACCAAAAACTACAGTCCTCAAAGCGGGTCTTTCTGCACCATCCCGTAGGTTCCCTAACCCAACCACAGATACGTTCCTCCTCTACCTTCCACCAATGACGAAGATTCAAAAGCTTACTGGCACTGCGTCAATACTGGTCCGTCAATGACTGGGCAGGAACGGCCAGCAGGTTTGGTGCAGACTCGGCGACTTGTCCACTCAACGGAGGTTCTCGGGCGCGGAATTGCCAGGCTCATACCGACCGCTCACCTTGAATCTCGAAGACCGTTACAACCTTCGGAGCTGGGGAGGCATGTGCGGTCGGATTGCCATTGGAGACAAGCGCTACGACTGGTGCGAATGGGGCCAGAAGCATCCCAGAATTACCAGCGGTCCCCAAAATGACTAACCGGCTTACTGCCTAATGGTCAATAGCTATCCAGGACGTCAGAGTAGCCGTGGCTGCAAAGCGACGCTCCCGCGGGCAACTGGGAAAATAGCGACACGCGGTAGTGGACAACCGCGATCGCCATCACGACAAAGGACTATCCAAAAATGCCTGCGAGAAACACAAACAGCCTCATATGCAGGGTTGGAGATCCAACGCAATGAGGTCACTGAGCGCAAACGACTCGCCGAACTAGGCTGCCATCTGAGGATCAGTGCTGGTCGCCTGCCCGTGGCTACTGGTTCTGGAACCGATCATCTATACGTTGGGGCCAGATACCTGACCGTGGTCTTCCAAATAGGTACCTTCATGACGGCATGACGTCCCTATTTAAGCAGTGGGTTGAGGGGGGTCACCAGGTGGGTGAGAACGACTGGGTCATATCTGACGGGGACTCTTCGCGCCACCAACCTCGAAGCTCACTTGGATCGCAACGGGAAGGTTCGTCTCACCAACGAGTCAACGACTTTTTCGAACTCCCGACGACTGGGTCAAGATGGCACGAGTTGGAAAGAAGGCATCTGGTGGAGAACTGAGTGGAGTGCTCTGGGACCAGTATCCATAGCGTGCTTGGACACCCAAATGCGCGTCTAACGCAAACGCCGGGTAGCGTGTCGGGTCATGACCTCGTGGCGAACAGGCTCGCCGAAGAGATCGAGGATGAAACCCTCATCCAGATCGGTGATCTCGATTGGCGCGGACCAGCGCTCTGGGCATAGATCTGGTTCCTTCTCTGCGAGGTGGTGCTGGATGCCCAAGACAATCTTGAGCTTTTCCTCGCTCACCCTTTGTTCGGGAATGTGAAGCTGGGTGGCGATGGCACGCGTCGAGGAGACTCCAAGATCATTCTTAGCACTACGCGGTTCTAGGAGAAGAGTGAGGATTGCTCGTTGCTTGTCGCTCAGGCTATCAACCGCCTCGGACATACAGGCCAAGAGACGATTGCGCTTCTCGCTCTCTGATATCTCATCCATGACTGACACGAACATCTCCTCGGCGGACAGGTGATCTGTGAGTGTGTTTGCCAAGCCATTATCCTCAAAGGACAGCCGGGCTGTGGGACGAAGGATGTCAGCAGCCGTCTCCACTTCGCTTCTGGAGTACTCACTAGCGTTGTTCAACTTCGCCGTCGCTCTCGCGTAGACCGACTGGCTTCGCTCGTGGGTGAACGCGTGTTCATGTTGCAGTCCTGACTTGATGTACCAGGGTAGGCACGATGAGAACTTCCCCCTCTCTGGATCGTAGTGACGCGCAGCGACAAAGACGCTGATGGCCACCTCCGAGGTCTCATCAGGTGTGAGTGCTTTTCCTCTGTTGTACCGCGTTGCTATCTTGATGATCAGACCGGCATTCTGGGCGAAGAGCTGTGTTTGTGCCTCACTCAGTCGTTGTCGGTCCTCGGCAGATTCCGAGTCGCTCAACCGTTGGATCGTTGCCACAAGCTCTTCATTGGAAGCCTGAGCATGGATTCCACGTGAGGTTGTCTCAATCAATGCGCTTAAGGTAGCCATGCATATCTATATGCACGAAGTGAGGTGCCTTGGAGGAGAATCGCGAAAGAACTTAGGGCCAGTACTTTCGTTTCTGTTCATCGGACTATATATGTTGAGTGGCAGTGTCTGGCCAAGAACGTGACACGGTCAAGTATAGAGATACAACAACCGATGCTAATATAACGGACATAGAGGTAGGAGGGCTGATACTGAGACCTAGGGTCGCGAGGCTATCTGAAGTCCTAAACTCCCGCCTTACCTCCGACCTGGAAGTGACGGGTGATCCCACTGCTCTCGTGACCGCCTTGGTCAACGTGGGTACTCTCATCGTAGGTTGGTACCCCAATGCGCATTTTGGCCAGAACGAAATACTCACATGGATCTATCTGTTAGACGGGTTTGACCCCGCACTTTTTGTGCCAGCGATAGTTGAGTACGCCAAGCAGAACCCTGATTGGCCTCCATCTGCGCCCAAATTTCGAATAGCTGTAGAGGAGCTGACTCGGCGGCGCAAGAATGAGGACACGCGTCGGCGAACCCAAGAGATGCTGGTGGACATCGAGGGTCGGCTAATCGAAGAGGCGTGCTCTAAGCCGATTGAGCTGGCTGAGAAGTGCGTGGACTCCACCGACTTTTAACGCCTGTTATTTCGCGGCGACCTGAGCATTATTGAGCAGCGCCTCGATCAGTGAAAGCGCCGTACCGTCACTGACCATCTCGGGAGTAACACGGAGGAGTCGCCAGCCGAGAAGAGTGGCAGCATTGTACTTCTCAAGATCGTTTACGTATCCCGCTCCCCTATTGTGTCTCCCACTAACCCAGGTACCACCCCCCTCGATCTCAAGCGCGATCCTTTGTTGAGGCCATGCAAAGTCAAAGCGCCATCTGCGCGGAGGTGCGAAACGCAATTCGCGCTGCCACCCTGCTGTGTTGGTCGCTTTGAGCATGAACGCACACTCGTCCTCAGCAAGGGTCATAACATCTGTCCTACATAGCGGCGGTGATCGTCCATACCAATACTCCATAGGCCGCTTGTGCCCAGATCGTAGTGTTGGGTGGAAAACAACGCGTCTTTGTTGGTGCATATAGATCTTCATACACCAAGGAGGTTGCAATGCTTCTAACCCACAACAAGACGGTCAGCGACTCACTGTGCGCGGTGCGGGATGCTCTTGGCTCGCTTCCCGCTGAATTCGACTCCATAACCGACCTGGAGAATCGGCGCCTTGAGCGTCGGACTGGCTATAGCGGCGACTCATGGGCTAGCGCTCGAGCTAGTGCTGAAAGGATCCCCCTAGAAACACTTTTCGAGGCATACAACCAGTTTGTGACCATTGATCTGCCCTCCCCAACTTTGAGTGACGCAGTATGGGAGGTCGTGCTGGCTATTCATGCCCGCGAGTATCTCGAATCCGAGCAGTATGGGCTCTTGGTTGGGCCATGGGAGGCCGAATTCGGATCAATTGATACCCAGGCACAAGCCCGCACCCTTTCGAGAGGTCGAAGATTCTAAAGCCTGCGTCGAGCGTGCATAGATATCACCAGAACCGCAAAGGAGTTCGCTATGTCTTGGAGTAATGGTGTGCTACTCGGATTTGACCTTGAGACCACAGGGGTCGGTCCCCAAACCGACGTCCCGGTTAGTTATGCCTTTGTTCGTTATGGGCCAAGCGGGACTCTGGGAACACTTGGGGGCCTGATCAACCCGGGATGTGAGATACCAGAGGCCGCAATCGCAGTGCATGGGATAACCACCGAACGTGCGGTTGCAGAAGGTGAAGATCTTGGCGACGCTATCCGAAAGATCAGAGAGTCCCTGGTCGAAGGTGGCGAACATGGTCTCCCCGTGGTCGGCATGAACGTGAGCTATGACCTAAAGATGATCGATGCCTGCTCACGGCGCTTGGATGGGATCTCCTTAACAGAGGCTGGTTTTAAGAGCCCTGTGCTCGACGTTCTGGTCATAGATCGTCACTACGACCGCTACCGCAAGGGTGGGCGCAAACTCGTCGACCTATGTGCCCATTATGGCGTTACTCCAGGCGATCTCCACAACGCGAATGCAGACGTAACAGCTACGGTTTCAGTACTGCTCGCCCAGGTCGAGCACTATGAGGAGTTGGGATCCATGGATATTGATGCGTTGTACCTGGCCCAACAGCAATGGCATCGCGCGTGGGCCGAGAACTTCTCTGGCTACCTGGTCTCACGTGGCAAGGAACCTCTTGACTCAATCGCCCTGGACTGGCCTCTAGTCGGCGCCAGAGTACGACAGCACCAGTTACGGCATTAGGGAGGCAGACATGGTACTCACCGTTCAGGCAACCCCAGATTCACTACAGGCACAAATTGAGGCACATGAATCCTGGCTAATGGGAGAATCGCCTACCGGTCGACTCGACTGGCGGGACGAAACGTTACCGTTTGTCGATCTCACCGGAGTGAACCTATCCAAGAGCATCTTGTCTCGCTCGGACCTGCGCAGTGTCATTCTCCGAGGTGCCGACATGTCGGACTCGAATCTCTATCAGGCAGAGTTTGGCCCCGATCTCTCCGGGGTGAACTTCGAACGAAGCCAACTCATGCATGCTGACCTCTCACATGTCGATCTCTCCGATGCGATCTTTGTCCGGGCCAACCTCTTTGCCGCGTCGTTGCAAGGCGCGTACCTTGACGGGGCCGACTTTACGGAGGCCGTTTGCATCAATGAGGCCAAATTCACAGGAGCTGATCTGAGTCATGCGAATTTTCATAGGACATCGATCCATGATGTGAGCTTCAGGGGTGCGAGGCTCATAGGGACAGACCTTGCAGGGGCAAGCTGTTTCGGGGTGGACTTCACCAAGGCAAACTTAGAACATGCTGACTTGCGCGAATGTCGCTTCGTGAACTGTTCGTTTAGCAATACCCACTTGCGCGGGGCCGACCTGCGCAACGCGGTCCTTGATGACTCGCGGCTGTCCTATGCCGATCTGCGTAACGCTAATACGCAAGGGTGTCGGGTCATCGACTCTCGGGGTGCGGGACTCAACCTTGCTGGCCTCGGCGATCTACTCACCTTTGCCTAGACCCGAGGGGCATGCTCGGTGTAGCTCTAGACGCCGCTCTGACAACCATCAGGTTCACGACATCTCGGAAATCGGTGCATATATAGCTGGTAGTTCTTGAGAGGAGGACCTGAGATGATAAAGTGCCCAGAGTGCATCAAGGAAATGGTCGATGCGGGTAACTGGTGGGAATGTAGCACGTGTGCCAAGGTCACCATCTATAAGGAGACCGCGAAGTACACCCTCACCGAGGATGACGTGAATGCGATGGCCAATGATGGCGCGACCGAGATTCACGAGTTCACCTCACGAACCGGTAAACCTTTTCGTGCCAGTTTGCGATGGCATGCACGGGAACAGAAGGTCACTTTCGTGTTCCCAGAGCCAAAGCCCTCCATCGAGGGTGTCCTTTGCCCTGATCACTTTGTTGAGTTACGAATGTCGGACAAGCGATACTACTGCCCGACCAAGATCGACGATGATAGCTGGTGCCCAGTGGGAATGTGGCGCAACCACGCAGGGCACACAATCACGACCGACGAGCTTGAGAAGCTACTCTTGGGGATGACGGTCGGTCCGTGGACCCTCACGACGCGTGATGCAAAGAGCTCCTATCAGGTCGTGGCCACGTTCGACTTCACCGAGCACAAACTACGGACCTCGCCAGTTGACGGGGATGTCTCCGAGCTAGAGCCTGTGCAAGTGGTAGAAGCTCCCACTGAGTCGAATGCATCCAAGCCGACAGCCATTACGCAAGCACCTCTTGTCCGGCAGGTCGATGTCGCCGCACTATTTGACGACACGGCCGACTGGTAATCGAAGGACAGAGAAGGACGTTGGTCGCATTCGAACTCGACTGCGGCCAACATGTGATGATGGGAGAAGAGTAGATGCAATCGAGAACTAACAGTGCCACTTCGCACTCCGCGAACTACGGACCCAGTACACAGGAGGTGCTCACCACAATTGGCCAGCTTCGGTCTCTGGATGAGCACGCAATCGATCAGCTGATTGTTGCCATGCACAATCTCGAGCTCGGTACGACAATCGGTGCCAACGATGACCTTTGCCATCTGTGGGAGGCGCGCGGGAACGCCTCGGAACTTATCCACGGTCTGCTTGTCGACGTGTGGGCGGCTGTGTCTGAGGAGATTCATAACTACATGAAGAAGTTCGTGGCGACCCCTGAGATCGTGGCAGCGTCGACGGACGCGCTCCTTGGAGCTGTCTCGCGAGTGCTCTTGGATCCACGGCCAGAGCCTACCGGATTGGTGAACCCTCGTAGTGCGCATTGTCGCTGAACTCTGTCACCCAGTCATGAGAATCCGAATCGGCCACAGCGTATTTGGATTGTTTGCACAGATTCCCAATTCGCATTGGTACAGAGATTGATTCGTAACCTTGGTTACGCAATGGATAGCGGCAACCGAGCTCGCACCGCAATACACAATTGACCATCAAGGCGATAGCCAACTGGAGTATTATTCCAGTTCATCGGGGGTGGAATGAAAGAGACATGACGACAAACTTTACGCAGCCGATAAACAGCCTTCCCGGATAGCTCACAAAACTTTGACGGCGCTTCTCGGCTAACGTCCTGGTTGTGGTACGTGACGCCGAATACAGGGCGAGATCATCGGAGGGGGATCGCTCCAGGATCAAGATGACGACACACTAGGCAGTGCGACGGTCGCATCAGTGCGGCCAGAGCGACGTAGCGCCTCTGCAATAAACCCATTGGATTTGAGTTCCTCTACGAACTCTTGGAGGAATCGAATGGTATCATGGCCGCGACTAGGGGGAATACCCACCGCTTGCTTGATTTCCATAAAGTGCGGCTCTAACAGTCGCATACCGCCTTGGGATCGAATAAAGTCCTCCATCGGTTGGCGGATACCGGCGGCAACTTCAAGGTGTTGTTCAAGAAACACCGTTACCCCCTCTTCGCCACGTACGACTTGGGCATGAACCAAGGTGCGCGAGAGGAAGAGATCGTATGCAGACCCATCCTTCACTCCCACGCGAACGCCCTCACGATCGACGGCCTCGGCAGTACTGACAGGAGAATCGATGGGGACGGCAAAGACCCCCTGGATGAGGACATAGGGTGCAGTGAAGGCGACTGAGCTTTCACGCGCAGGATCTACGGCGAGAAAACAGAGATCAGCCTTACCAGCCTTCATTGCTTCGAAAGACTCGCGTGCAGCGCCAAAGCAGAGGAACTCCACCGGGAGGTCGAGCCGAGCTGCAAGTTCCTTGGCAATGTCGATTGTTACTCCGCTTGGAACTTCCGGTGTCCCTTGTGCAAGCACCGGATTACCAAGATTGATCGAGGCGCGTAGAGTGCCCGTGGGGGCAAAAGTGCTGCGAATGTCCATAGGTGAAATCATAGACATCCATTCGGAGTGTGGAGTGCCCGGTTGTTGCCATGCACAATCTCGAGCTCGGTAGGAAAATCGGTGCCAACGATGACCTTGGCCGTCTGTGGGAACGCCTGGGAACTTATCCATGGTGAGCTTGCCGGAGCGTGGGCGGCTGTGTCTGAGAAGATTCATAACTACATGAAGAAGTCCCTGGCGACCTCTGAGATCGTCGCAGCGTCGACAGACGCCCTCCTCGGAGCGGTCTGTAAGCCCTCTATCGACCCTTCGGATAACCAGGCACTGACTAGTGCCTGGCGCATAGGGCAGGGCCGGTGTGACCGGAAGACAGCCCTTGAGCAACTGCCTGACCTGAGGTGGTCGAGCTTCAAACCGAACTGGACCTCTATGGCCGACTTGCTTTGCGACAGAGTAAGTTGCTCATCGAAATCGCGAATGTGCTTAAAGGAGATCCTGGACCACATCGAGTGCACGATTGGTCCGACTCATCCGAGACGGTCCAACGGCTCGTGGACAAGTTAGAGGCGATGGAGAACTCTGCCGAGTGTTTAGACAGCAAAACGAACTAGTGGGCCACGCACCCGCATATATATCAATAACCCAACAGGAGGACGAATGCACTTACAAGTCAGTAACAACTACCAGAAGACCTGGCAAGAGGTGATCCAGACCGCACATGCGCAACTTGAAGCGGGACAGATGACCGTAGCGCTGGACGCGATGGATCTTCTCGATTTCCACGTACAAGACCTCTTCGATGTGTGGGCGGCCCATCACGGAACCAGCAGCGTGAAGGTGTCACGATTCCTCGACGTCGACAATGGACGCCCACTGTATATCATTACTAGAAGAACCAACAACGATCCGAGATGAGTGACTACTTCACACTTCGATGTGGAGGCATCTTCGAAACTCAAGTCGAGGCATTGTTGGATGCGGTCAAGGGAGCTGATGGACCACCAAGGGAAGCACTGCAGGGACCCCGGCTTTGCGCAGGATCGACGCAGCGATCGTCATCGTCCAGCCACTCCGGTAGGTATCGTCCACAAGTAGTACGGGTCCGTCAGTCGGCAATGTCACGCCGGGTTTTAGATGAAGACCTGCAACAAGCGCCTGAACCTTGACAAGCGAAGCGGCGTCATCTGGTGGAGCCGGTCCTGTCACCTCGAGTGCGTCGATGATGGCAAGCTTGCCAATCTTGGCAATCCGGGTAGCAAGATCCGTGATCATCAGCCGATGGTGGCGAGACGGCATAGGGACAACAGCGACAGGTCGTTGCCACTGCTTTCGCCATCTACCAAGGACGGAGACGATGCCATCAAAGATCTCGGCGCCTAGGGGTAAATCTGGGCCGCTCATCACTCTACCAATTTCACGCCACCCCGGAGAGTCGGCATAGGTAAGTGCTCGACCAGGTCCAGCACCAACAATCTTGCCATTGCGGCCATCCTCCACACCTTTTGGCCAGAGCTTTCTAGGTTCGATAATGACGTCGGCACCACGTAGATACACCTGGGCAGCATTCACCGATTCCCCACTGATAGCAAATCCCCCTAGGGGTAGTTCTTGGGTGCAGACTGAGCATCGCCCGCACGGTCCTGGTTCGGGGTCATCGAGAGCTCGCTGTAGATACTCCATAAGGCAACCACGTCCACTGGCATAGGCGCGCATGAGTTCAGCCTCCGCTGCTCTAGCGGTCCGGATAGCAGCCCATTTCTGCTCGTCATAGACATAGGGTTTGCCGGTAGATCTCCAGCCGTCATCCCTGCGCTCCACCGCCCCCTCAACGGCGACGATCTTAAGGAGCGATTCGAGACGACCACGGCGAATACCAGTAATCCCCTCAAGAGTCGGCACACTCATGGGCTCGCCACTCTCTTTGAGGGTTTGAAGCACCGTGTCGATATTGTCGACGTCGGGAATGGAAGCAGTGGCGAAGAACTTCCAGAGATCCTCGTCCGTTTCGGCTGGCAACAAGATCGCATCTGCACGCTCTATGGCTCGTCCTGCGCGCCCAACCTGCTGGTAGTAGGCAACAGGAGAGTCTGGAGAACCAACATGAATACAAAAACTGAGATCAGGCTTGCCATAACCCATCCCTAGAGCTGACGTGGCGATAACCGCTTTGACTTGGTTAGCACGAAGTTCGTCTTCGACTCGTTCCCTCTCCCCTGCCTCCAGCCGTCCTGAGTAGGCCACGACACGGTGACCTCGCGATGCGAGAAACCCCGAGAGACGCTCGGTATCTGCGACTGTAGGCACATAGATGATCCCTGAGCCATCGATACGACCCAACGCTTCATCGACCCACGCATAGCGCTCAAGTGGCCCAAGGCCTGGAACCACCGAGAGTCGAAGCGATGATCTCGCCAGGCTCCCTCGTAGAACCAGAGTCGAATCGCCTAGTTGCTTGGCTACGTCAGCGGTAACACGTTTGTTCGCCGTCGCTGTGGTTGCCAATACAGGGGTCGCACCTGATGCCGTGAGGATGTGCGAGAGACGCTGGTAGTCGGGTCGGAAATCAAAACCCCAGTCTGAGATACAGTGAGCCTCATCGATGACGATGAGGCCAGCATGTTCAATGATCGGTACGATGCGTTGTGCGAATTTGGGATTCGCCAGCCGTTCTGGGGATACGAGCAACACATCGATGTCCCCAGACTCCATGTTCTTCATAACAGTATCCCAATCCCCCACGTTTGCGGAGTTGATGGTCGCGCTTCGCAGGCCCGCTAATTCGGCAGCCTTCACCTGGTCTCGCATCAGCGACAGCAGAGGTGAAACCACAAGGGTTGGCCCTCCACCAAGTGACCTGATCGCCGAAGTTGTGGCCCAATAGACTGCTGACTTACCCCACCCAGTTGCCTGGACCACGAGCACGCGAGCCCCCTTTGCCACGAGAGCATGGACTGCGGCGCGTTGATCATCATGGGCCACTGCGGTCTCACCCGCCATTGAGTGAAGCACTTTGTCCAGATGCTCGTCAGCGACCTCGACCAGCGCATCGGCGGGTCGACTCATCTTGATATTGCTCACTGGGCAACGACCTTCCTCGGAGATTGGGTTAAATGCGACAGGTGCAGGTGATCGTGAATCGAACCTGTTGCTGGATCGCTGCTGGATCGCTGATGGATTTCCTCACCACAGGGATTTCGCTTTCGGTTGCAAAACCTCATTGGCCTGAAACTCAATCTGTGGATGTATCGCTGGTATCATCGGTTGACCAAACTTATATCCCTGCAACAGATCTGCACCAACCCAATCAGATGCCTGACAGTGTATAGCTGATTCCACCCCCTCCAAACAGACCTTGGCTGTCCTGCAGAGGGCGCTAAGTTGGCGGTGTAGGTTGAGACAGCGCCCCATGTCCCAGGAAAGAACACACTTATCGAGCTTGACCAGATCCCAATCGTGTTCCAGGGCATTCTCAGACCATAATGGCGAGCCAAAGTCATCCACTGCGGCGTGCCCGCCTCGCTCGTGAATCATCTCAATAGCACTAGCGAGCACCTCCGGGTCGACAAAGCCCTCGACGATCTCAATGGTGATGTTGGTTAGGTCTCCCATTCTGGTCACCAGGTCGAGATCCTCAATATCGAGATTGACGTGCAAGCGGGGGCTCTGTGTAACCTGGGCCATGACTTGGGCATAGCTCACTGCTTCAAGGGCCAAGCGCCTGCGACCAGTGCTTGTGAGCCTCTCAATGATCCCCGCCGCCGAGCGGTCCTTTCCTCGCACATCACGGGCTAGGAGTTCGTAGCCGAACACTAGGCCGGTCTTGGCATCGACAATTGCCTGCATCGCAAACGTTGCGACCAGCCTCTTGTTTTGGTCCTGGATTAGTTCGCTTTGAGTTAACGCCATGATGCCAGACATCCAACCCCCTCTATCAGCCCGTCACCTCGTGCTGATGTCAACCAGTTTAGCACGTATTAGTTGCTGTGAGATATACGTTACCTTCATGCATGAGTACATCTATTGCATATATAGCAAGTGATTCGACAAGGAGGACGGGAGATGTCAGGATACGGAACAACTTCTATCATGCGCAAGCGTTTCGATGAGATCACCGAGTGGCGTTGCAACGGAGACACCTGGGGCGAGGTGAGGTTCAAGCTCGGTCTTTCAGAGATCCATAGAAACACGCTTAGCCGCGCGTGGCACGCTGAACTTGAGCACAGATCACCACCTCGAGCTCATGCACACCGGTGGACACGCAACCACGAGAGCGAGCTTGAGGATCTTAGGGGTAAGGGCTATACGTGGGAAGCGATCCTGGTGGAGATTCCATTTGACTACTACCCGGAGGGGGTCCCACCCATTGAGGTGATCGACGCCGCCTTTGCGTGGCATCAGCGTCACCAGGTTGCCGTGTTCGCCCGGGTCGATGCCTTCTATGACCAGATGATTGAGATTTCATCACGGTACAACAAACCTCCTGTGGTGGCATCGGAGCCGCGAGTCGTCACAGTACTTACTCGGCTCGAACAGGTGTCTAACGAGCTAACGCACATTCTCGCTGACATCTCAGGAGGCTGACAGGAGGAGACGTGCTAGCAGCTGTTGATGACACCGCGACGGTCAGGGCCGCATCTCGACGGGTCCGCGTAGCATCTGGAGGCTGTGGTTTAACGGTTTGAGTGGACCAGACTCCAAAATGACGCACGGACGAGCTTGGCCGAGGGGTATGGGAGCACAAGCATGGAGCGTCTGATAACCGACCCTTGCCACCGACCAGGTGGTGCCAGATTGTGGATAGCACCGTCCGGCTGGGCCGAGAGGAACTGCGCAAACGAGCTGTGCGAGCGTTGTGGCTAGATGCCACCAAGTCCGACTTGGAACAGCAGTTTTCAAACGCGTTATCCGAGACTCAGTGCGATCCGCATCATCACCGGGTCTTGTTGCAAGCATTCACTCCGTACAGCACGTCTTCTTCAGTGTCTGTCCAAACGTGCGTCATGAGAACTGTTGACAACATCAATTAACTTCTGTGCCTAGCAGGAACTGGCGAGACCATGTAACCCATTATCTATCAAGACGAAAACCACGATAACTGGACTAATCAAGACGACCGCCATCGTCTTAGAGATGGATCGTAACAGCTGCTGGAGAACGGGGACTTACCAGTCTTGCTTCGTGGCCCAACGCTGATATAGTGACAGGAGCAGCACTATGTCGCTTAGTGTGACCAGACTGGAGTGGTAATGAGATCGGGAACCATGCGTCGTAGTCGGTTGTTAATGATAATGGCGATGTCTTCCTCGTCTTTAGTCATCGCCCCATTGGTAGCTAGCAATGATGCCTACGCTTTACCTGCGGCCACCTCCAGCTACTACTTGGTCACCAACACCGGTACCGTAATCCCTGCAGGGCAGTCTTCTGATGACGGCGCCCTTACTAACCACAAGGCAGATATCGTTGCGTCGTTCGCCGTACCTGGTGGTGGGGGCTACTGGATGGTATCGAGCAGCGGGCGTGTATTTCCCTTTGGGAGTGCCCAGTTTTACGGGGACACCTACACTGACGGGATCACAGGACTCACGGGATCCCATCCGCTGAGCGCTCCGATTGTTGGTGGTGCTCCGACCGCAAATGGCAAGGGCTACTGGCTTGTGGCAGCTGATGGTGGGGTATTTAACTTCGGTGATGCTTCCTTTCTCGGATCGACCTATTCCTATGGGATCACAGGACTCACAGGATCCCATCCGCTGAACGAACCAATCGTTGGTATGGTTGCGGACCCTACGGGAAATGGCTATTGGCTCGTGGCCTCGGACGGCGGTATCTTCAACTTTGGTACAGCCCCGTTCTACGGGTCGACCTACAGCTTGGGCCTCACTGGGCTTCGGGGCAGTCATCCACTCGATGCACCAGTGGTAAACGTCTATCCATCACTCAATGGACAGGGCTATTACATGGTGGCGGCCGACGGTGGGGTATTTAACTTCGGCGATGCGAAGTTCTCAGGGTCAGCCTATGACTACGGTTACACAGGACTTGGAGGTTCACACCCGTTGCCAGCGCCAGTTACATCGATACTTCCCAATCCCGACGGGCAGGGCTACTACATTGCGTGTTCTAACGGGAAGGTGATCGCCATTGGCGGTGCTCCCAACCTCTCACTTGACGGGTCACCCAATAGTGCAGTCATAGCTATTGTCCCCTCTAGCTCATCGACCACCACAACCACTACTCCACCACCGACCATCTCCCAGACTCTTGCCATCACCACGTCATCGTTACCTTCCGCAACAGTCGGCACTGATTACGCAGTCACACTCGTGGCATCTGGGGGAACGGGTCAAGATTCATGGTCGGCAACAGGCCTGCCAAATGGACTCGCCTTGTCCGCGTCCGGAGTGATCAGCGGCGCTCCTGTATTCGCTACGTCATCGAATGCCACCGTCGACGTCACGGTAACCGATTCGGGCGGGGCGAGCGTCTCGGCTTCATTGAACTTGACGGTATCGCCTCAGTTCACCTCTACTGCCTTTAATAACTGGTCTGGTTACATAGAAAGTGGGCAAGACTTTGATGCTGCGAGCGCGACGTTCACTGTCGGTTCTCTGTACACCCCTCCTGCCGGATGCAATGACACATCCTACGGTTATCCCAGCACCAACTGTGCGATGACTGAGTGGGTCGGTATCGGCGGTAATGGCACATCCAACCTCATACAGGCAGGCATCGAAGAATCGCCCATCAGTGGTACTGACGAATACAGAGTAAATCCGTGGTGGGAGATATTACCAGCCAGCCAGCAGAACCTGACTAACTTTACGGTTCGTGCTGGTGATACGATGTATGTTGATATCTACCAAAACGGTGATGACAATAACTGGACAATCGACATTGAAGATGAGACTACCGGGCAGGGCGATCTGATACCTAATCTTCAGTACTACGGCAACGCAGCATCAGCCGAGTGGATCACCGAGGCGACTACGATCAACGGTCAAGAATCGTACCTTACCCCGTTTGCCGGCGTGCAGTTTAGCAATCTCAAGTTTGGCAACCACCTCAATGGTGGTGTACAGCAACAAATTGATGTGAACATGGTCCAGAACGGGGTTACAGTTTCACAACCGTCCTCGATATCAGACGACAGTTTCTCGGTGAATTATACTGGTTGAAAACCGGCTCAATTGACTCTGACGAAGTTAGATCTATCCTCTCGCATGATAGCTCCAAGTCAATCGGCCCCTAACGACTTGGGCCGAGGTTAGCCTTAGCAGATTGAAGCCCAATCCGCACCCGCAATGCCGAGGCAAATGTATGCACTCAACCGTCTCGACTACGCCACTGTAGACGCCTACCCCAGGATTAGTCAGCAGCAATCACGAATGTTCCCAAGGGGCATAGTTGCCTGGCACTGTGCGAAGTTTTGAAGCTGAATCCATTGGAAGCAACCAGTTCAATAGGGTCTGTAATGTTGGGTGAATCGGTTCGAGAATGCGGGTAGAGGTCAAGCATCCTCGCTATGTTACGATTCATCGAGCCTCAAATGACCTCACTGAACACCAGGAGTGGGAGATGCTGCGCATAGGTGAGAACTTTGACGACCTCTTGGAACTGGTGCCGGATGAAAGCTACGGGTGGCTAGAGGCCACCAAGTCCAACTTGGAGCAGTAATTTTCACACGTGCTATCCAGGGCTCAGTATGAGTTCAACGACATTATCGCCACCGCCGGTGAAGATGCCAATCGCACAGAGTTCGCAACGTTGGCTCTCAAGTCTGAACTCAGGGCAGTTCTATTTGCTCTCCTGGATCACAAGCCAGAAGATCGTATTCACGAGCTGGGGTGGAAGATGCTAGAGCCTTGAGCCACTGGCGTGCATACATATCATCCAGGATCACAGAACAGGAGCCACGATGTCGATCACCAAGGAATTAAGCAATCCACAGAGTAAGGCGTCGCGGTGGCTGGCTGCCAACTTTGAACTCGACGCGGTAGCTGTGCTATTGGGCACCCAAGTAGGTTCGACAGAGACCATTCGACCCACGGGTTACCTGAAGGACTACCCCTGGGCAACTGTAGGCCATGCGGTTGAGTTCCGGTTACGACAAACACGAGCTACTCCATACTTTGCGACTACGGCATCTACCGCACGGGTGAGCAACTCCCCTAGCATCACCAGACTCTTTCACGATGCACTGGCACTCCTGTGGGATGCTCATCAAAACGACACTCTCACGAGCCATGAGAACGCCTGGGTCATGTACTTCGCGGGGATCTCGGAGGGGATCTATCGCAGTGGGCGCACCGAGGGTTTTGTTCTAGTGGAGCGTGTATTAGGCGAGCTCGCACCTCTGCCGGATTGGCAGGGGTTTGCCCAAGAGATAGCTCTGGCAAGATCGGGAAAGATTGCCGGGGTGGAGCCAAGTGATCACCCCTGTGTTCAGGTTTTGGCTGAGCTATTGCCGGTGAGCGAGGATGTTCTAGACGATATTGCACGGGTATCAGACACAGCAGCTGGGAGTGAGGGTTGGGCCCAGATTACCAGCGGTAGCTTCATTGACAACCCTGTATTCGCAGGAGCCAAATGGGTTGGTGGAGCGGACGGGGATTTTATTGTGGAGCACACCCTGTTCGACGTGAAGTGCACCATTCATCCAGAGAGGCTCTGGTTGGGAGCACTAGGGCAGATGATCGCCTACGTCGCACTTGATAGCCAGGATCAATTTGGGATCGACGAGATAGCCATTCTCCTCCCACGCCAGCGCGGTATGGTAGCTCGTGTGTCGTTGAGGGAGATCTTGGCTCACTCCACATTTAGGACCCGACAGGAGATGCAGGGGTCAGCACGGGAGGCGTTGGAACCCGCTTGGGCATAGTTCGGCCATTGCCGAGAGGTGACTCGTACCTAGACCGCCAGGAGCTGGGGCCGATTCAATCAAGTTTTTCCAGCCGCCCGTGACTTAGGTGTGTATATAACGGACAGACATCTCAGAAAGGAACGAACGATGGACGACGATACCAAAGCCAGATTAATCCTCTCGGCTCTGACGTTAGCTGGTGAGCCTGCTGCGGGCGAAGGCGAGGATACATACAACGAAAGATTGGCCAATACCGTGGCTAGGGTTGCAGCTCTATGCGCCCCACGCTCACCGCTGGCCAACGTTGTAGACGACGTGCTCGATCCCGAAGCTAAGCGCTTTGTCGGCACGATCACCAAGGTGGTGAAGGAACCAAGTTCCACCAGGGGTGTGGTCTACATGGATTGCAACCCGAGTGATCGGCACCCAGACGGCAAAGAGACAGCTCGCACAGACAGGACCGACAACCCAAACGGTCTCAGAGTCGCGCACCTTGCCCAGAGTCTTCTTGGGCACAGAGTGCTCTTCACCGTGAAGCTAGAGGTCATGCCAAACGGTGACAAAGTGCGGATCATCAAGCACGTACAGGATTTGGGGATGGCGTCATAATGGCGAGGCATTACAGAGGTTCTGCCATGATAGAGTAGAGGCGATCCACGCGCTTGCCGCAGCACACCGAGCCTTGGAAGCGGTTGTCCGAGCTGCTAACAGCGCCCTTGGTGAGGTTGAAGGTGTCAGGAGAAGGCGATGATCTTACCTAGGATCGCAACCAGCGGCGAAGACGGGGCCGCCTGTCCCCAGCATTACGGTCGAGGTGAAGCCAAGTCAGGATACGATCAAGGGAAAGGGGGTATCATTAACGAGTCCGAACACTTGCTAGCATCGCTGGACCAGCGAATGCACAATCTTCACCAGCTACGTCCATTGCCCTCAGAAACCAGCCGTTCCCTTGCAGACGCGCTCAGAGTACGCATCACCTACACATCCAACGCTATTGAGGGCAATCATCTCACGCTCGCTGAGACGCAGGTGGTACTTGAAGGCATCACCGTGGGAGGGAAACCTCTGCGCGATCATCTAGAAGCGATTGACCACGCAGAAGCCTGGGATGCGATGATCCGGTGGTCACAATCCGATCAACCGCTTACTCCCTGGCTCTTGCGGTCACTTCATGCGCTGGTGTTGTGTCGTTCACAACCCGGCGAAGCAGGGCACTACCGCGAGGTGCCTGTAGCGATCTCGGGTAGCACACTCATTCCGCCTGATCCTCTATCTGTTCCGGGCAAGGTTGACGATTTGTTTGCACAATGGCACCAATCAGAGGGACACCCTGTTGCGGTTGGTGCCAAGATGCACGCACGACTGATGGCGATACATCCCTTCGTCGATGGCAATGGGCGTACCGGTCGATTGCTTCTCAACCTCTGGCTGCTGCAACATGAATATCTGCCTGCGTTGATAGAACCTGCGGACCGACTCCAATACTACGCCGCCTTACAGTCGGCAGACCGGGGCGAAACGAACCCGATTATCCAGGTTGTGGCCCATGGTATGGAGCGGACGCTGACCGTGTATGAAGAGGTGCTTCATTTGTCGCCCGGTCCTCACGTTGCGAAGCCACCTCACTCGCATCGCTGACCGGTTTCCGTTTCCGTTGGCTTTGACTCGATCCGCTCAACGCGAACACCTGCCTTCTCAGCTCGGTTGATCATGTCTCTTGTACCCCTCCCACCTGGAAAGGCGATCACAAGATCTGCTCCGGCATCGAGCATCTTCTGGTTCCGAATGGGGCCGGCAGCCTTCCCGTGTCGAGCCCAGTCTGCTGGGTGCGCCTCAACCTTGTAACCCAGTGTTCCTGCGATGTGCCCTGCTAAGAGATCAGCACCAGGTGCTGCCCCGTGGATTATCACCGTCATTGGCTCTACCGCCTGTAGCTGAGTAAGTCGCTCGCGGATTGCATCGCTATCCGTGTATTCCCTACCCCCACACACTATGACTCGGATTGGACCTCCTGATTTCTAATTTCCATGTATGCGCCGCTGATGGGTCGGTGACATCCTCCCTGCCCTTGCGTCCGGTTGTCGCGGTCTCATCCGGGCGCTTTCCTACGTGTAAACCTACCTGGTGCATATATATGGCACATGATGGGTAAAGCACACGCAGCGACTGGGTTGGCAATCGGGGCCGGGGTGGGACTGGCGGTCTTTGGGGTTCACTCCCCTACTTGGATGATAGCTTCGGTGGCAACCTGTGGTGCATCGATCTTGCCTGACATTGACGAACCAGGTTCGAGTGTTGCCCATGAGTTTGGATTCATCAGTCACGGGGTCTCCTGGATCGTGAACAAGGTCTCGGGTGGGCACCGCAAGCTCACCCACTCACTTCTTGGTCTTGGCATCATTACGTTGGTCCTAGTGCTGGTGGCGACTGGACCATTGGCAAGTGCAGTCGTCTTTGGCATCCTGGCTGCTGGTGCGTGGAGGATTGTGGTGCCGTGGTTCACGGGGCTGCGTCGGTTGTATCTGTTTGTCGGGATCGGTGGCGGATATGCCTTCTACCACTTTCATCCGTTCTCTGGGTTTTTGTTGATCGCATTTCTTGCCCTTGGCTGGCTGACGCACATGACCGGTGACTTCCTAACCAGTGGGGGTATCCCTCTACTGTACCCAAATCGCTCACGGCAGAGCTTACCGGTCTTTGGCACGACTGGCGGGAAGCCTGAGAAGGTATTCGCCCTGGTGCTCTATGTGCTCGTCATTGGTGGAGCGGGCCTGTGGTTCTCACGCCATCCGGTTATCTTCAGTGCACATTCGCTGCCTGCGGTCCCCTCTCTAAGCAGGGCGCTAGGCAAACTACATCTTTAGCAGGGAAACGACATGGCCACTGACCCGAATCCCGAGCTACGTTGTCGATGCGTTGCGCGTTACTTGGCAGAAGGCACTCCGCGGGAATTCCAGGTGTCCGACCCCTACTACGACCGTTGTGAGGGTAAAGCGGGTACCGATGGGTACTGCGATCATTGTCGCAGCCACCACGTGGAACCCTTCGCGCTTCCAGACGGACGAGAGTGTACGGGTGATTGTTGTCAGAGCGATCGATTCGCGCACGCAGACCTGTTTGCGTTTCAGATGGGCACACCTTGTTTGTTGCGAGCAGATCGGGGGCCCGGAAAGGCAAGAGACCGTGAGCATCGAATCCATTGCCCGGCGGTTACTAGAGGCTACCTCGTGTCTTAGCGAGAGGGCATAGGCCTCGGTTCGGGGAATCGTCCGTGAGATATTAACGGCAGTGGCAAATAATTATTGGAGACGTGCCTATATGTACTGGTGAGGAGGAAAGATGCCAAGATTAACGAAGAGGTATGTGATCGTCTGTGATGAGTATCGATCAGGGGAATACACATATCTAGAGCAGGCGGAGCTGGGACTTGCCAGCATCGAACGCGAGGGTGAGTGTACGCTACCCCATCATATCGAGGAGTTCTAGCGATGAGAATCAGGGATGATACAAACCTGATGTTGATGATAGCGTGCTTGGTCGTCGACGTGATTCTGGGTGTAACTGCTGGTGCGGTTGGGCCTGGGGCCGCCTCTCTTGTACTGGTAGGCGCGGCCGCGGTGCTATCCATGTCGGTGATGTACTTTGTGCGCCCGGGTCCATGAAGTGTCGCTACACGTAGGGGGTTAAGCGATGTCGGAGAACCGAGCAGTCCTAGCCAATGAATACTCGTGGGCCATTGCCGGTGCGGATGATGATCTGCGTGCACATGTACGGGCACTTCTGTGGAACGTAGCGGGGATCGACACGATCAATCCAGCGAAGCTGCCTCTTGGAGACTTCACCGCCATTGTGATCAGGGTGGCCACCGATGGGCAGGCGATAACTGTGGAGGACATCGCGAGTGAGACATACCTGTTCGAGGTGCAGCGGATGTGCTTGATGTTTCTCAAGGGGCTGGCACGAGTGGTCTGCGACCTCTATATAGAGAGGAAGGAGGATACGTAATGGACAGTTGGAAACTGACAGATTGTAAGGCATTGCGGGTGAGGGTACTTGAGCTTGAGGCAGAGTTGCGCAAGTTCCATCTTTGCGAGAGCTCCAATGGTTGTTACGATTCAGAAGGCATGGTCCACAGTGTGCGTCAGGCTCCACGGTCGGCGTTGCGCTCTGCTCGTGCGCGCAATGTCTACCATAAGGAGGGATCGTGAAGGACAACGCCTGGCGACAACAGGCAGTCTGTGTAGGACTACCTACCAAATGGTGGTTCGAGTCTGAGAACGCTCATCTAGCACAAGAGATTTGTACCGATTGTGCAGCCAGAGCGCTATGTCTCGACGAGGCGCTGGCCAATCCCACCACGCACGGGATTTGGGGCGGACATTCTTTTCCGAGTGCTCGCCAGCAGCTCTTAAAGACTCTGTAGGTGGGAGCAGCATGATGAATTCGGCTGCACACATGTGCCGAGTTCACCAACCTACCTATAAGGGAGATATGTACACCTCGAAAATCAGACCCGCGATTGAGAAGTATCTGAACGATCGTCCAAGTGAGGCTACCTTCTTGCGCTCCCATACCGGTGAACAGCACATATAGTACATGTGGGCTACTATAATTGAACTTGTTGGAACGATCTTCACACGGGATGAGGTGAGAGCATTGGCTACGGTAGAAGAGAGAATACGCGAGTACATAGCTTCATCATCAGATGCCGCATTCCTCACCAGTGAGTTTGTGCGGTTCGGAAGCCGATCCACGGTTGCCCGTGCGCTTCGCAAACTAATGGAGGACGAGACTTTGTACCGCGTAGGCTATGGAGTCTACACGCCGTCCAGGGCCTTTGCCGATGGGCCTTACGCTGGGTATAAGATCCAGAAGTTTGACAACTCTTCTGTGGCGGAGGATTTCTTAATAAAGATGGATGTGGACCCACGTCCGGGTTTGCTGGTTCGAGAGTACAACGAAGGCCGATCCACCCAGGTACCTCCCTACGCAATTATTGATGTGGGGAAAAGCCGTATCCGGCGCAAGCTCTTCAATGGAGGAGTCAAATATGAGAAGTCTTAGCCAACAACAGCTCGCCGGCATAAAAGTCCTGCGCGGCCAATCCGGCGCTTTACAGGCTCTTCTGCCGTTGATACTTGAGAAAGAAGTCATCGTCAAAGAAGTGGTCCTTGAAGTTGCAAAAGTTGGCAGGGATTCCGGCTTCGAGCTTGTATTTTCCGGCGGAACTTCATTGTCGCAGGGCTGGGGTTTAATTGAGCGGATATCCGAAGATGTGGACTTCCGTGTTGTCGCGCCAAATTTTCCATCCAAGAACTCCAAATCCAAGGCGCTGTCAAGACTGAAGGCGGAGCTTGGCCATGCTCTACGCGGCGCAGGCTTCGAGATTGACGGTGAGATTATCGGCAGGGATAGTAACCGCTACATCCGAGCCTCGGTGGTCTATGATTCAGCATTTACACCAAGACAAACTGCACTACGCCCGTTCGTCAAGGTGGAACTGATGGGGGTAGATCGGCCATTCGGCATTGAGAATCGAGCGGTACAAAACATTCTGGAAAGGCATGAGCTGGGAGATCAGTCTAAAGAACACGCGATCCCAATGGTGTCTTTGCCTGATATCGTATCCGACAAGGTAATTTCGTATCTTCGCCGCACGGCTGAACACAAGGCGAATCCAGAACTGACCTATCGGTATGATCCGCGACTCGTAAGGCACCTTTACGATGTGCACCGCATAGTTGAGGCGAATCCCTCTGTAATCGGTGAGGCCGCTCCTATCTTCGCCGAGACGCTCGCCCTAGAAACACAACAATACGGCGGTGAAAGGTTTCCTGTTTTCAAGGAGCGTCCTGTGAGTGTTTTGCGAGATGAGCTCGACCTTCTCGCAACCGATATAGAGGCCCATGAAAACTATGCCGTCTTTGTCGATGACCTCGTGTACGGGTCAAAACCATTGTTTGATGAGGTCTCCCAAACATTCCGTATGGTGGCCACAGATTTCTTGGAAGCAGCCGCTACACTCTCACAACCTGAACAACCTCAACAGACGATCGGTGGTTTTGGACATGGATTCGGACGACACTTGTAATCATTACGCGTGAACTCAGATCTACTCCGCGCCTCTCAGGGACGAAGCGGTCTTACTCGAGGAGACTATGACGACCGCTTGGTGCGCCACAAGTGCGACACCCACTATGTGCATGCAAAGCTGCCAAGTTCACCTGGCTTTGATGCGATTGAGTTTGGGGGGGCAGCTTAGTGACCTGGTCGCCCTTACTATTGAGCGCGATGTTGAAACCTATGGTCGCCAGTTCGAGGTCTTTGCTGATTCTCCCTATGAAGTCCTCCACGGCGAGCTTGGTCACGTTTGCGATGATGACACGCGAATTCGGTACGAGCAATTCTGCCAGACCATGATATGGGGTGAGACTCCGAGTGTCGATGATGTCACTGCGGCATTTGCCAGGTTGGCCCAAGTTGCACTGACTGGACGGAGAAGTGAGGGTGATGAGAACCTAGGGGCGAACTCCGTGAACGTTGCAATGAGGGGACGCCACTTGTGACTGATGAGTTGCGAGTGGCGGAACAGGCTCCGTCCTCGAGGGACCTTCCATCTGCATCGACGTAAGGATTGTTGTGCATGCTGACGGCGAGTTGTTTACGGGTGAAGTCCCCGTATCGCGTTCTGCTGGTCGCGTAGTTTCGCTTGCCCATCTCACGTCCGAAATACAAATGGGTACTCGGCCAGTAATTCGTAATCAGGGCTTCGTGCTTGAGGCCATACCGCGTCGCCCACCCACAGAGGCAAGCACGCTAGCGTAGTGCACCGGCCACATGCTCCTTACCAGTCGTAGGACCTGCACTTTGGCCAAACACGTTTGGGCGAAGATCTGGTGCGGTGGTTCTGGCCATCGCTCTAGTGGAACGTGTTCTTCCCATAGGTCCGTTACGTCGTGTTTGATTCGGTTTCTGTCAGAGGTGTTGGCGACTCCATCTGGTGTGCCGAAGCTGTCCGGACCAGCGGGCTTGTTGTACTTCGGTTCTACAGTCAGGGGAACGAGTATAATTACATGCAAACCTGCGGCCGACCAAGCACCCACGTATGCTAGATTGTCATCCAGGAGTCTATGCAATGCTCTCAGCAAGTTTCGTACTGGTTTGCCGGTATGAAATTGATTTCTAATTCCCCTTCTGGATGAAAGTCCGGAGGGGAATCGTTTTTTTGGCGCCTTGCTTGTCCAGTGTCCGAGTTTGCGGCCATACTAGCATCAGGGGCTTTTGTAATCTTTCCCCTACAGGGATACTAAGGAGACGCATGCGCGACAACGTGGAGAGCAATGGTGCCAACACGCTCAACTGGACTTTGGGGATCGACGTGGGCGAACACTCCGTTGGGTTGGCTGCTGTTGAATACCCGTCGGAAGAGGAAGTACCTACAATCCTCGCAGCAGTGTCATACATCCATGACGGTGGAGCTGACCCTGACGGCCAAGTTAATGAAAGCCGCAAAGCCAGAGCGGGGACAGCGCGCAGAACGCGACGGCTCAGAAGGCGACGTCGAGCACGTCTCCTCGAGCTCGAACGGGTACTAAGTAGTTTTGGGTGTGTGGCACCCAATTTGGATAGTGTTGACCTTCATGCACCATGGCTAGCGAGGGCAGCGTTAACTCAGAACAAGATTGACAATGATGATGAACGAAGCCGATTGTTGGCACTGGCAATCATGCACATGGGACGCTATCGAGGATGGCGGAACCCCTGGTCGAAGCTCAACCAACTCGCAAACTTGGCAGACCAAGGCCCTAGCGCCAACTTGAAGAAGATGAGAACCAAGGCTGCCGAGCGTCTTGGCGTAGATGTGGAAAATACGCGTACTATTGGCGAGCTAGCTGCGACGCTCTTGACACTAGATTCCGATCTTTGGTTTCGCCCACGGCAGATCTCGGCCAAGCGAAAGAGGCGGGAGGGGAAGGATGCTAAGAGCGCACCCAAAGAGGACAAGATATTGTTCGAGCAAATCCGACAGGAGGATATCTATAACGAACTACAACTCATTGCTCAAGTACAACAATTGGATGATGACTTCTTCGACCAAGTCAGTGAAGCGCTATTCAAACAAGAAGCCCCGACGGTTCGCTCGGACCGCATTGGCAGGGATGACCTCGACGGCACACTCCGTGCTCCAATGGCTAGCCTAACATTTCAGGAGTTTCGCATTAGAACTACGATAGCCAATCTTCGGACCCGCGAGGCGAAGGAGCCACTCACACCAGGGATTTCGGAAGACATCGTACAGTATCTGCTCAGCTGGCGAGACGAAAACGCGCCTAGCTGGCAGAATGTGGAGGAACACTTTGAGATACGTCTGAGTGAGACCAGCGGCACTCGTGCTCCGATAGACACCACTTCGGTCACGATCGAACACTCACAAATCCCGGCACTGGCCCAGTGGTGGGCTAGCGCCGATTCGGATATGCGAGGAGATCTTGTACTTGGCCTCAGCGACAGTACGGGTAATTACGACAATGAAATGCTGGAGAACCTGCGCGAAGGGCTTTCGGATAAGGAACTCGCCAACTTAGATGATCTCAAGTTGCCGAGTGGGCGTGCGGCCTATGGGTTGAGATCATTGTCACGAATGAATGAGATCATGCGCGAACAATCCTGCGATCTCTACACGGCAAGGCAGCGGGCGTACCCTTTTGATCACCAGGGCAATGTCGTGGATGAATACTGGAAGCCGTCTAAGGACTCATTCGCCGTGCCAACCGGCCAACCGACTGTAGACCGGAATCTCAAGATCGTGGGCCGGTTTCTTAGCGCAGCGACCGCCAAGTGGGGAGCGCCAAGCAAGGTCGTCATAGAACTTGCACGAGAGGCATCCCTTGGTGATGTGGCGTTGAGGGAGCTGAAGAACGAGCAAGACAAGCGCAGGATCTTCAATGACCATATCCGTGTCCATCTCCAAAGCCAGGGAGTTTCTAACCCATCCCGTAGAGACATAGCCAAGTACACCTTCATCGAGCGACAGGGCTCCCAATGTTTGTACTGCGGAACGTCAATCGGATGGGACAACACCGAGATTGACCACATCGTCCCTCGTGCAACAGGCGGGTCAAACCGGGTCTCTAACCTGGCAGCGGTATGCCGCCGATGCAACGCCGAGAAGGGCAAACAACCCTTTGGCCAATGGGCGAAAATGGCATCACGCCCTGAAGTTAGTTTGGGTGCTGCGATCGAACGAGTGAATAACTGGGATCGACAGGTGGGTGCGCTTGACAAAGGCAAACAACAGAGGCAAATCAACAAGGAATTCGCGAACTACAAGAAAGACGTGATCACTAGGCTGAAGCGCACCTCCAACGACGACCCACTCGATGAAAGAAGCTTGGCACCCACTTCATACGCCGCAGTGGCGGTGCGAGAGCGGGTCGAGCAGTTCTTGGAGAGCCAACCTGGCTACGACCCCAATGATCAACACCAGAGAGTCCGGGTTTTTAGCGGGAACATAACATCCCTAGCGCGTATTCAAGGCCAGTTTAACCAGAAGATCATGTTGCGTGGCGAATCCAAGAAAACGCGACTGGACCGTCGTCATCATGCTCTCGACGCGATTGTGCTGACCTCAATGCGCCAATCGGTGGCGAAGGTGCTTGTCGAACGTGATGATCTCTACAAGGCCTCTCGACTTGGTGAGCTCTCCGACAACTCTAGAGAGTTCTATGGAGAGAGCTTTGCAGATCAAACACTCTTTCGCCAGTGGTTAGGCACGATGGAGATCCTAAGCGATCTTACCAAGACCCTCATCGATGAAGATGGGTTGCCAGTCATCTATCCTCTGCGTCTCCGGCCTCAAATCGGACGAATGCATGACGATACCGGACGATCATTACTCACGAAGCAGCTAGGGGATACCTTCAGCTCCCAGGAGATTCAGCGTATAACCGACAGACGCGTGTACCAGGCGTTATTCATGGAACTGGATGACGAAAGGGCGATCCCCGAAGATCCAAACCGATTTGCAGTCGATGAGCATGGGGTTTCGCTCGGGGGCAGCGACAAGATTACGCTCTTTGACGGAGGCGGTGGGATGCTTCGCATTGGAACCAGTGGGTTCAACCTAGGCACGATACACCATGCTCGCGTATACGCTTGGCGTGATAGGAAGGGCAACATTAGCTATGGAATGATCCGAGTCTTTGGCGGAGAATTCGGCCGAATAGGGTTCCGCAAAAAGGGGGTAAATTTATTCCGAGCCGAGCTGCCATCGTGGTCGGAGTCGTGGCGACTTGCTGATAACAGAGTATTGGCGGCAATAGCCTCAGAGGGAGCCCAGTACATCGGGTGGCTAACGGATGGTGACGAACTGGACTTTGGATCTATCGCGACTATGCCGGGAAAAGAATCACATGAGTTCTTTACCCACTATCCCGAGACACGTTGGAGGATTGCGGGCTACGACTCAGCTACCAACCTAACCCTGCGACCACTCTATCTCGCTGCCGAAGGATTGTTGGGCAAACCGGATCCAATAATACACAAAGTTATAAAGGGCAAGGGTTGGCGGCCAGTGGTAAACGACGTGTGCGCAGTCGCCACTCTTCAGGTCATCCGGCGCACCACACTAGGACGACCCAGGTGGCATTCTGATACGCTACCCACGAGTTGGAGTCCATCTAAAGAAGCCATCAGACTATTAGACGATGGCAAAAATGGCCTCACAACAGACTAATGGAATGCGTGTGAACCATTTTTCGACACGCAAACAACAGGGAACCCTGGCTCCCACCAGGGTTCCCTTCCGTCTCGTCCAGTTTAGCCGGGGGGAGTCTATGCACTTCCCAGCGACGATGTTCAAGTACGCTCGCATGGTACCAGTTTAGCCGGGGGGAGTCTATGCACTTCCCAGCGAAGGCTCCGGTTGGGGCGACGGCCACGCCAGTTTAGCCGGGGGGAGTCTATGCACTTCCCAGCGACAAGATTCGCGGAAAGACTAAAGCGTCCAGTTTAGCCGGGGGGAGTCTATGCACTTCCCAGCACTCGTATTTGTCGCCGCTCTCCTTGGACCAGTTTAGCCGGGGGGAGTCTATGCACTTCCCAGCAGGACGACGCGCTCGACGTGGAGCATCTCCAGTTTAGCCGGGGGGAGTCTATGCACTTCCCAGCTAGTTCCCGAGCACGACCACCCGAACATCCAGTTTAGCCGGGGGGAGTCTATGCACTTCCCAGCGATCCGATCAAGGCACGCAGGAGAGTGGCCAGTTTAGCCGGGGGGAGTCTATGCACTTCCCAGCCTCTAAGCCAGCGGGGTGCAAGTTCCCTCCAGTTTAGCCGGGGGGAGTCTATGCACTTCCCAGCGTCGGGCGCTCTTGTTCAGCGTGTGAGTCCAGTTTAGCCGGGGGGAGTCTATGCACTTCCCAGCCGGAGGAGGTCCCACACCGTGAGTGAAACCAGTTTAGCCGGGGGGAGTCTATGCACTTCCCAGCGACGTACACTCCGGTCGGGATCGGGATGCCAGTTTAGCCGGGGGGAGTCTATGCACTTCCCAGCCCACTGATGAGCCCTTGCCGAGGCTTGCCCAGTTTAGCCGGGGGGAGTCTATGCACTTCCCAGCTCGGCTCTCGTTGGCTGCGTGGCTTCTTCCAGTTTAGCCGGGGGGAGTCTATGCACTTCCCAGCTAGGCTGGTCGCTCCATCTTGTCGATAACCAGTTTAGCCGGGGGGAGTCTATGCACTTCCCAGCGCGAGCACGGTCTCAACCCCATCACGTCCCAGTTTAGCCGGGGGGAGTCTATGCACTTCCCAGCATGTCAACCTCGCCAGGGACTTCAACAACCAGTTTAGCCGGGGGGAGTCTATGCACTTCCCAGCATAGGCTTGCAGAGCTTGAGAGTGGCCACCAGTTTAGCCGGGGGGAGTCTATGCACTTCCCAGCAACGATCATTGACGTGGCCGGAACAGCCCCAGTTTAGCCGGGGGGAGTCTATGCACTTCCCAGCCGTCACCGCGCCGATCCCGATCAATAGTCCAGTTTAGCCGGGGGGAGTCTATGCACTTCCCAGCAGGATAAGGACGGCACTGTTTGGGGGTTCCAGTTTAGCCGGGGGGAGTCTATGCACTTCCCAGCTTGTACGTATGTCCTGCCGGCCGATCCACCAGTTTAGCCGGGGGGAGTCTATGCACTTCCCAGCTGGGGCTTCAACCACCAAACCCACTGTCCCAGTTTAGCCGGGGGGAGTCTATGCACTTCCCAGCCTCACGTATGAGCTTGGTGCCGAGCTTGCCAGTTTAGCCGGGGGGAGTCTATGCACTTCCCAGCATAGGGCTGGACGGTGGAGGTTTGGGTGCCAGTTTAGCCGGGGGGAGTCTATGCACTTCCCAGCTGGATTCTCAAAGCTGGACGGGAACCTGCCAGTTTAGCCGGGGGGAGTCTATGCACTTCCCAGCCACTCACTGCGGTTCGCCTTGGTCTTGCCCAGTTTAGCCGGGGGGAGTCTATGCACTTCCCAGCGCCATCGCTCACATGGCGCACCTGTTCACCAGTTTAGCCGGGGGGAGTCTATGCACTTCCCAGCAGGTACAGCACTACCCCACGTTCGTAGTCCAGTTTAGCCGGGGGGAGTCTATGCACTTCCCTAGAAGATGGTCAGCTGCTGTGGCCGAGATTCGCTTTCGATCAGCTTCCTTCCCTCTATCCGCACCATCTTGGACCACTCAATATCGCTGACGTGAAGCATTCTTACGAATCCACCGTCAGGGATTCCCAGTGCAATACGAGAGGACAGCCAATCAAGTCCGGAGGAATTGATAAGGTACTTTGCGTAGACGCTCAGCTGTATCCTGCCGAAACCGAGCTCCAACAACTGAACTCGATAACGGGTAGCATCACGGCGATGCGCCTTTGTGTCAACTGGAAGATCAAAAAAGACGACAGCCCACACGGGTTCATCCGTCTTCACGGGATCCCTCAAACACCGGTACCTGCACAGTCGTGCCTTCCCCTTCCATGTAATTAGCAAGACTCTGTGTAAAGTGGGTGATGCTTGAACCTGTCGTCCGGCCATCCGATGCGAATTTTCTATCACATACACTCGCAAGTTGCCGTTTGCAGTCAGGGGTCATTGAATCATAGCTTCCATATGCCTGCATGGCAACCACATCGGCAGCAGGTCGGAAGGGTTCGATAATATCATCTACGAGGGAGAAGTTGTTGGACCGTTGATGATGCCACACTCCGAGGGTCGGATTTAGACCGGCAGCCACAACGGCACGTACACAAAATCCCCGCACAATCGCATAGGTATAGTCCAAATAACTATTGGCATCTACCCTACTCCCTGGTTTGCGACGGAACCGAGGTTGATCAAACAAAGCACTCCAATAGGCTCGCGCGGCGCGAGCTTCCACGTTGGAGGGATCGCCGGAACGAACCAGCTTCGCTAGATCACGGACCTCACTTGCATGGGGCCGATCGCATACCGCAAGGGCGTTGGCTTGGCCACGGATTTTTGCTTGAACAATCCGCATCCAAGCATTCTTTTGACGCGGGATAGACATTGTAATCTGACATCGCTGGCGTGTCGCGACTCGGGAATTATTGGACCAGGTTAACGTCGTGGCAATAGGCACTGCGCGCCAATCACAATGCATAATTGCTATGTCGAAAGCAGCTGCTCGATCAAAAATGCTCTCGTGCAGCAGACAGTGTGGTCCAACGAGGACAACAGCAAGATCCGCCAGTGGTACCGTCGCATCTCCGACATACAAAGACCCTTTGCCGGCCGAGACCTTGCCCTCGTACCCGGTTAGATCGACTATCCTCCAAGCTCCTGGCATTGCAATCGCTTCTTTCGCCTTTGCCTGCGGCTTCCGTTAAGCAGGAGGTCACTGGCATCAGGTGACTTCGGCAGGGATTGGTAACCTCTTTAGTTTTCTGGCCCGCAAAACTAGCTCGACATCTAGCAGAGTCGATGCCGATATCCCCCATGGGCCTCCTCGGAGGCACCGTCTGCTGGGGACTTCGAAGCCTGGGTGTGTGAACTTCGCTCTGTCGCATGTCGAATGAGGGGCATCGTTTGGTTCGTGCTGGCTATGGTTGGTATTGTACAGTGCGAATCACGGTTGGCAGCCTGGGGTTGTGGGTCCGACGCGCGAGACATCGGTGCACGGTCAAGCGCACTTCGGATGGTCCGTTGCGCCTCGTATTCTGGCATCTCGGACTTGAGGGCAGCGTGTCTGAGCCATTCGGTCAACTGCTGTTGGTCAAAACCCATGCCCACGTACTGAGCTAGATAGAATGCCTCGCGGTTAAGGGTCGCATTGCGTTGACCATTCGATGCTTGGGCGATGCGATCGAGGCGGTCTCTGAGCATCTGTGCAACGGTGGGTGGAATCGTCTCGGTTGGCTCGACCCTGGGTCGTTCTGGAACGGGGGTGACTTTGCACCGTTCGATCACCCAACAGGGTAACTCGAGAAGCGTGTCTGGGCACTGCTTCCATACATACCTACCCTTGTCGGTCGCAGATGGCGGAGCAACGATATAGCCACCCTCGCCGCGAGTATCTAGGCCAGGGGCCAGAACACCGGTGGTTGACTTGATCTTTGCCTCAGGAGGGGCTGCATAGTAGAGATGTAGACCTCCACTTGGGGTCTTGGCTATTGCACACCCTATGCGACTGTTGCCAGTTGGGAATCGGAATCCTTGAGACGCAAGAGCACGCATTGAGTCATACCCATTCGCGGCTCCCTCGTGGGCATCAATGTCGATCACGATGATACCTGATGCCTCACCGGTGCGGATGCCGATGTTGAGGTCGGGTGGATCAGAGAACGCATCAAGGAGAGCGGATTGATCCGTCGTTGCATCATGGAATCCATGCGATCCCTTCAGTGGCTTCTTCGATCCGGGCGCCAATGGGTAGGTTGCCCATCCGCGTGCGGCGTACTCCTGGGTGACGATGATGTTCTCAAGGCCGGTCTTTGTGAGTTGCATGCTCATGTATATGCACCAAGGCCAGTGGGTTGAGGGTGTTGATCCCCTCCCCTCCCTCATCAAAGGGACTGGTGCTCCGGGCGCAGTCGCTCTTATACCAAACGCGGCTTCGCTAACTCGAGCGCTATTTGATAGGCGAGCGTGGGATATGACCCGAGATCACAGCCAAGGTCTACTGTGATGGCACCGAGCGGGGTTGTGAGGACAGGGTCGGGTCTTGCCAGTGTGGCGATCTTGATCGCATCCATTACACGGGCACGTGATCGAATGCGTCGGTGCCGAATCTCGGGTGGACAGGTCGCGATCACCCATCGGAACTGCGATGTGAGCCCAGCACATGCCTGATCGAACGCCTCGGGATAGTGCTGGCGAAAACCCGTCCAGGGCGATACGGCTATCACTGGATGCTCAGGAGTTGCAGCGGTGGAGGCGAAAGCGAGAAACAGGCTGAGGAGTCGCCCATGCACTGCATCTTTCCATTGGGGCTCATCCACCACCCGAGTCCCTAGCCCTAAGGCCGCTCCAACCGCAATACGGGGCGCGTCGAAGAGCTTGTCGGTGTCGAGCACACTGGCCTCTATGGCTTTCGCTAGATGTGGGGCAAAGGTGGATTTGCCTGATCCAGGGAGACCGGCTAACAGGACAACTAGGGGTTGGTCCGACATGGTGGGTCCTCTCAGGGTAGTAATGGCTGGTGGGTGGGGGCGCTGGGGGTTATGGTTGGTAGGTAGATGCCCTGCGCTGGGTGATGGGGCATGATTGGGAGCGGACTGGGACGAGAACTCGCCCATCCAAACGCGCCTAGGCCTATCATGATGAACGCAACCACCAGGGTTTGCTTGGTCTTGTCTCTGGTCACTAGCACAACGGGGCTCCTCATGTATCTGGGTCTCTACCAGTATCAATAGGCACGATCGGGCGCGTCGTCACCGAAATATGTGCATATATATCCGGCAGCGGTCAAGAGATCGCGAGATATGCAAAGGAGACGGCGATGTTAAAGGCTGTGGAGACCAGTAGCAACAGTCGAGGGTTGGGGCTGAATAAGGAACTGTTGCGGCGCACGATCGACGAAGATCTAGCGAACAAGGGGAACTCTCCCCTGACTGACAACGAGTTTGACCTGCTTATCGAGGTCTGTGAGCGCACTGGATTGGATCCCTTCGCGCGCCAGGTGTATGCGATCAAGCGCTACGACAAGAGGGCAAAGCGCGAGATCCTGAGTATCCAGACATCTATCGATGGGTTTCGGCTCATCGCGGAGCGCACGCACGCCTATGCGGGTCAGGATGGACCGTTCTGGTGTGGTAAGGATGGTGTGTGGAAGGATGTCTGGCTTGAGGACACGCCACCGGCCGCAGCAAGGGTAGTTGTCAAGAAGCTCCTTGGTGGGGTGATCACCACAAGCTCAGCCGTAGCGCGCTATGCCTCCTATGTGCAGCGGACCAACGCAGGGGAGGTCGTGCGGATGTGGGCGACGATGGGTGACAATCAACTCGCTAAGTGCGCGGAGGCTCTGGCTCTACGCAAAGCGTTCCCCCAGGAGTTGTCGGGTCTCTACACGGTTGATGAGATGGCTCAGGCGTCACAGGAGCCAAGTAGTGCTCCAAGTGGCGCAAGAGGGTCCAAGGCGAACACCGCAACCTCTGCCAAGACCAGCCCGACGACGGCTAAGACAGCCACACTGTCGGTGGTTGATGGCGAGGGTGAGACCACTCCCCCGGTGGCAGAGACAACGCCAGTAGATGCGGGATACGCCCCTGCGGTAGATGGGCAGATCAACGCAATCAAAGAGTACTTTGACGCGCTCAGCATCGCTCGCGAGCTTCGACCCGAGTACGTAGCCCAATTTGTCGGCCATGGGATTACCACTCTCAGAGATCTGACCCGATCCGAGGCGTCGCAACTAATCAAACACCTCGCGGCATCAGCGCAGACGACAGCGGCAGAATAACAACAAAAGATCGAACCGGTAGTGGAGTCACTACCGGTTCTCTTCGATAGCGCCAATGAGTCCTAATTGGGCGACAACAAGGAGGTAACATCGTGCATTGCATCGAATGTGGGAAAGAGATCGATACCAGCATAGGTACACAGGCATGGCATCACGAGCGTGGCTGCTGCTCACCAGAGTGTCTAGCTGCTTGGGAGCACTATCGCGTTGGCGAGCTCTGTCGACAGTACCCGCTGATGGACGACATCATTGGACAGCGAGACCTTGGGCGAGTCTTAGATTTTCTGACCGTGATGCTCAATAGTCGCGTCACAATCGAAAATGAGCTGAGCTGGACGATAAGCGCAGATACCGTATGGCTGAGTCCCGACTGGGGATGGTTCGAATCCGATATTGGCGGGATCTTCGACACCGTTTTGGGTTTCTCCATCAGCGACGATGAGAATATCGGGCTACGGCATGCGAGTTTCTCGGCGTCGGAGACGGACCCGTTCGATGCAGCGCTGGTACTAATCGCGGACGTGACTAGGTGGCGAAGGAGCTGTATCGAGGCATGTGACGCCTGGGTGCTAGATCATGCTGATGAGGTCGAGCTTTGTGCTGTGTGTGCTTTTGCTCGTGACCGGCTGTCGGTCGATGCTGTGGATGCGTTGCACGAGTGGATAGGAGTGGTCAAACTCCACGCTGTTAAGAGCTAGTGTGCTGATGTGGGCCGTCCGAGAGAACTTGGGTGTCCATGTCCCCCTTTAACGCTATGTGCTGGGGTACATCCTCGTGATTGCCATGAATCAAACCAGCGTGAAGATCATGTGGTTACCTGACGCTGCCTTGACACGGGATGGCGAACACCATCAACGGTGAATGACAGCCCCCAGGAGAGCAAGATTCGGCTTGGTTTCCAGCGATCCCATCACTAACTTGTGGCATGCCTGGCAAAGTGCGAGCAACAACGAGAGGATAAACAATGCATATTGCGTGTCAGCCGTCGATTCTTTACTTTGGAACTCCTGTAGTGCTGATTGGCACTCTCAATGAAGACGACACGTACAACCTTGCGCCAATGTCTTCGGCGTTTTGGCTTGGATGGCGATGCATCCTTGGTCTGTCGGCGAAGTCAAAGACCACGCAGAACATAGTGCGCACCGGCGAGTGTGTCTTGAACTTACCTTCGGTCCGAGAGGTTGCAGCGGTGAACCGGCTCGCCCGTACCACTGGATCCAGCTCAGTACCAGAGTCTAAGGTTCGCAAGGGATACCGATACGAACCTGACAAGTTCGCTATCAGTGGCTTGACGCCTGTAGGCTCGGAGACAGTTGGGGCACCGCGAGTCCAAGAGTGTCCTGTGCAACTTGAGGCTGTGGTAGAGGCAATTCACGGTATCGCTGAGCAAAACCTGCTACTACGCGGCAATCTTGTCAATATCGAGGTTCGGGTCCAGCGAGTGCATATCGAAGAGAGGATCATGATGGAACACGAACCGAACCAGATAGACCCTGACAAGTGGCGACCACTCATCATGAGTTTCCAGCAGTTCTACGGGCTCGGGTCCAAACTCGCCCACTCTACACTAGGGGAGATTCCAGAGTCCCTGTACCGAAGCCCTGATGTCGACCATGCCAATGTGCAGAAGGAAGAGACCTGTGACGTGCTCGAGTTCGAAATCTGATGCCACAGACTATGACCGCGTTGCAGAGGCCATTACCTTCATCACCGATCGCGTGTGTGAGCAACCGACGCTAGAAGAAGTAGCAGACCATCTGAACCTAAGCCCCTATCACTTTCAGCGCATCTTCTCGCGCTGGGCAGGCGTGTCCCCGAAGAAGTACCTGCAGGTGCTTACGTTAGAACAAGCAAAGCAACTACTTAGCGATTCAAAATCAGTGCTAGAGACGTCGAACATTCTGGGTCTCAGTAGCAGTTCTCGCCTGTACGATCACTTCGTCCATATGGAAGCCGTGACACCTGGAGAGTACAAGGCCCAAGGTACGGGCTTGACTATCGAATTTGGAGTACACAACACGCCATTTGGGAATGCGTTCATCGCAACAACGCCGAGGGGCGTCTGCAACATCGCATTTTCCGAGAGCAAAGACATCTCCGAGCTCATGGAGGATCTACGGCAAAGGTGGCCACATGCGGTCCTACATGAGAGTCAGCACTCAACCCAGAAGGTAGTCGCCGCGATGTTCAGGCAAACCAATGACTCGAAGAGTTCGCTCTCATTGTACGTTTCCGGGACGAACTTTCAGATCAACGTATGGAAAGCGCTCCTGCGGATCCCTCCTGGCTCTGTCGCGAGCTATGCGCAGATTGCGAACTTCATCGGTCAACCAGGATCAGCAAGAGCCATAGGTCATGCAGTAGGCGCGAACCCAATAGCGTATCTCATCCCCTGTCACCGGGTAATTCAGGCAAATGGCGGGCTTGGGGGGTATCACTGGGGAACAACAAGGAAGCAGGTGATGCTGGCGTGGGAGCATGCTCGATTGCAAATGGCGTAGGGCCCTCTCACCACAACGACACAACGCTGACTGTATGGCATAGAGGCATCGCTCGGCGAAGGCATTGAGACCGGGCTTCGTCGCGAGGCACGAGCGCGACAAGTACAACCGCTCCATAGACTACGAGACTTCGCCGACGAGCGTATGGAGCAGATAGGGAGATCTAGGGCTACCTCCACGCCGAGTAAGGCCGTTAGACTCTCAGAATGATCCAAATCGCTGTCATTGGAGATCACGACCCGGACAACGAGACTCACGTTGCGACTAGTGCAGCCCTCAGACATGCCGCCGATCAATTAGGTGTTGCATTGGAGGTTTCGTGGATTGGAACCGACCAGATCGCGGATCAGGTAGCAGCGACGCTTGCCCCCTTTGATGGTATGGTGATCGCTCCTGGCTCACCGTATCGCAGCCTCGATGGAGCATTAGAAGCAATCAAGCACGCCCGTCAACAAGGAGTGCCTCTGCTCGGAACGTGTGGTGGATTTCAACATATCGTCTTGGAATTCGCCCGGAACGTGCTTGGTTTCCCGGAAGCTCACCACGCCGAATACAATCCGTATGCATCCACGCTCTTTATCACCCCGCTCTCGTGTTCCCTGGCTGGGCAGACTATGACTGTTCATATCAAAGAGGGAACCTTAGCAGCGGCCGCTTATCGAACCGCGACAGTCAATGAACGCTATTATTGCAACTTCGGCCTGAACCCGGACTATCTCGATACCCTTATCCACGCAGGGTTGACGCTCAGTGGGACCGACAGCGGGGGCGAACCCCGAATCCTTGAGCTTTCCTCCCATCCCTTCTTCGTCGCGACCCTCTTTGTTCCCCAAACCTCAAGCAAGCCTGGCACACCTCATCCGCTCCTCGCATCGCTCCTATCGGCTACGACTAATAAGCGAAGTCCTCAATACACCATTGCGGCAAATCCGGCGTGATCCACTGCTATAGCACCCCGAATGCATTGATGCTTTAGCGCCTGGATTGTGCATACCAGCTCGGGTAAGCAAATCCCTTCCGGGCACACACGTCGTCGGCGGGCTACCCTAGCTGGATCCTGGCCCCACCAAGCTTGAGGGGCGTTTACTGTGAAGTACCTCTGATACCTCCCAACATCACCATCTGCCCATCAAAAAGCACACCTCTTGGTGCATCGCCGACAACACGGCTACCGATGCCTTCGGCTGACAATCCCTCACAGCGATCTCGCAGTCCATCACGATCGATCCCCTGGTCTCGCGCGTGGATATCGGCACCTCCGCTTGCTTGCAGTGCAGCGAAACCGTAGTCCAGGGTACGAGAATAGCTAAGCAACCGCCTCGACCAAAACTTCCGCCGCAACGCTTTCGAGAACCAGGTGCGGGCTGGCAATAGTCTGGAGGGCAACGATATTATCAGGCGGCTGTAACCACCGAACATGGCTCCCAATCAGAATAGACAGTACCCTTACGACCGCTTCGCCGCCTTAGCAGTACCTTGCATACGCATCCGACGCTCAAAATTCGTGCAGTGCCGAACAGCTCTCAATTGAGCATTAGCTAGAGGGAATCCATTCGCGATTGCGTATTAGCTGCGAGCGTCATGCGAAGTTGAAATGCAACTCGACCAGTCATGGGCGCGGTGGGTTCGATTGGGATCTCTTCCGAACGCTGGCGTCGAAGTGGTCAGCACAGCCATCTTGGTTTTACTTTCTTTGATTTCTCTAGATGTCGCCAATCTCGGAACGTACGTCTCTAGGAGACTCCGAACATACGGGAACGCGAACCCTACCTTCGCTAAACAGCGCTTCTGTGCGCCTGTCAATGAAGAAGATCGAGAAAGTGGCCTATATGTATTGGTAACGACCTTGAACGGAGGAGATGGATATGGAGACCGACAAGAAGCTGATCTTTTCAACGGGCGCGAAGGGTGGGGTTGGCAAGTCCACACTAGCGATCCTGATGGTGGAGGCTCTACTCGAGGGAGAGGCCACGGTTGCCTGTTTGGAGGGCGACGAGCGTTCTCCGTCACTTGAGGCCAAGTATGGCTCTCACCCAGAGGTTCGTGTAGCCAACGTCGATCTGTCGAGTCTCACGGACGAGTCAGGGATAGAACTGCTGGGCAAGGCAGTCGAATCACTCGACGCACAGTACGTGATTGTCAATACCCCTGCAAGTGGAGTACGTATCTTCGACGAGCTTCCCATGGTGTTGGCAACGTTGGGGCGTGAACCTCGAGTCGCCTGGTCTTTGGCGATCAACGCAGATCGGGTTACGAACATCGGAGACGACGACGGTTTGTTTACGAGCATGGATGGCGGGATGCTCTCTGCTGTCGAGCTAAAACATCTCACGATCATTCGACCGCTCTTTCAATGTTCCTATCGCGGTCAGCCGTTCTGGTACGATATTCGTGCAGATGCAATGGCACGGATGGGAGCAAGAACGATGGAAATCAGAAAGATTCCCGCATCTACGCTTGAGGCGATTCATCGCAGCCCGTTGTCTATCTCCGAAATAGCGGCACAGTCTGATCCCATCCTTAGCGCGACGTTGTTGCTCACCTGGCATCGGGTCAAAACCGCGTTGGCAGCGACGGTGTTGGAGGGAGCGATGATTGCCCTCGACGAACCATCGCAGTCGCTTCCCAAGCGCGAGAAGTTTTTGGGACCTACGGGGCTTCTCCAGCGGTTGGCAGATGAAAAAGCCAATGATGCAAAGGCCAACGACTAACGGAGCGCGCCGAGGACAACAGACACAGTTCGAGACACACCAGCCGTGCAACACCGACGAAAGATGCGTTAGTCTCGATCCCTATCGCATGAACGGGCTTCCAGTCTGGCCAGGCGAGACCCGATAGTCGCGAGGGTCTTCTGGGTAGAGGCCAGCACCTCTTCGAGTCGGGATAAGAACGCGGGCATCTGACGGTTGAGTTGGGCCATTTGCGGGGGGTATAATGGCTAAGCAAGAGGAGTGAGGGGCAACATGAACGCTAGAGTTCAGAGCGATGGTAGACGCGTACCGCTAGTGAGCGCTCCAATTCAAACAGGTGACATAAGCGTTATTGTAGAGGCAGATACGAGCGCATGTGAGGTAACTCTTCGTCAAGAAGACTTTGAGGCGTGGCTCGATGACTTTCGTAATCGCTACGCAGGGATGCTCGAATACTTGCAAAGTCATTGATTCGTCCTTCGCTGGCTCTGATTGTCATCATCAATACCTCAGTCAGGGACCCGGATGAGTTTTTCGACGATGAAGACGATCTAGACCGAGTCGAAAGAGTACTTCAGGCTTCAGAGAACATCTCCGATCCCATCTTGTTGGCTGGCTTGTTGATGAGTCGATTAGCGCGGTCACAAGCATTCACGGAGGGCAACAAGCGAACAGCACTAGCTGTTGCCCATTTTGTGCTGCAAGCCAATGGTTACGATCCAGAAATATACATACCGCCGGACGATACCCGAATCAGCGATTATCTTCTCCTCGCTGCTCGTGGAGACAATGTTGAACAGGAAATTATCGGCGTTATGGCGAGCAATGCCGGGGCACTTCGAGCTGGTCAGGAGACGTCGATCCCAAGATCCAAACGTGATTTCGGCTTTGGCAGTGTGACATAGATGTTCAACGTCCCCATTGGGTACACCAGGTCGGATCACAGTGGTTCGTTAACTTCCTTGGTGACCGCGTGAATGAGCTTCGAGTCTGGCCAGACGGGCCTCAATAGCCATGAGCGAGTTCTGCATCGCGCCCAGCACCTCTTCGAGTCTGGCAAGGAACGCGGGCATCTGGCGGTTGAGCTGAGCGGTGGCCTCAAGGGTGGCTTGGGTTTCACTCCCCTCCCCTCCCTTGGCGATGACGGTGCCGAGTAGGGCAACAGTGGCCCATATCGGGTGATCATCGGGCAAGCCTTGCATTTGGGCTAGGGTCTCCACCACTTGGCGCTGATGAAGGTCTGTGAGTTGTTGTAGGGCTTGTTCGCGTAGGTTCATAGCCAATCTCCTTTAAGTTGCTGGCGTGCAAGATCGCGTCGGTGATCGCTTGGGTAGTCGTCCTTCATGGGATCATCGGGTAACGGTGGTGGCGCGAGGGTGAGTTCGGTACGGCTCGCAGGGTGTCCACACAGCGAGGGTGTGGGGATATCGTCGCCAGAAAGCTCAACTACTTCGTCATAGCGGATCCACCCGTTATGCCGGAACTCGTAGGCTCCACGGAGGATGAGAGCCTCGGCAAGGAGCCTCTTGGGCGAGGCTGGCACCTGAGCGGCGGCGTACTCGGTTGTCGCGTAGGCGGCATCTCGGCGCTCGATCTCATCCGGAGTGAGGTTTGCTCGGATAATCACGGGGTCGGGGATCTCGGACATTCCTGGGATCGTGTCAGGGCGGTCAAAGCCGTAGAGGGTTATCGCGTCGGGTGGTGCGGGCGTGTTCGTATCGGCAAGGACGTAGACGCCACAGGCGAGGGCGGCGGTTGAGAGTACGCAGAGCTTTGATCGGTTGGTGAGACGATGACTGGCGCGTGCGTTAATGAGCTTGTAATACCCGCTTGTCATCTCCTCGGCGTCATCGAGGAGCCGTTGGTGCTCGAACTTGAGGTCGGCTTGGCTCTCGTCGTCATCTGGGATCTCGTGGTAGAGACTGAAGCGTTCACTGTGGATCTTGCACCACTTGTCGTACTCTGCTCTGAGTTCTGCCACGCTTACGTAAGGATCCTCCTTCACATGAAAGACGCTCTTTCTGTTCATCTGGTACTCCTTCTTTCTCTGTGCCTTTGCATCCTCTGCTTTCCTTTTCGCGTCAGCCTCCATGAACAGGGCATTGTATTCCTTCATTCGTCCCGTGAAGGGACCCTTCACCTCTTGGCTCTGAGTGGTGACAGGCTGGGGTGTGGGATTGGGGAGGGGGCCGGGTGTCTTGGGCTGGGACGGCGGGTTTGTGGGAGACTGGAGCGCGACTGGGGTTGGGTCGGGGATGGGTTGCGGCGCAGGAGGGTCGTCGTGGTTGGTGCTGGTGGCGAGGTTGGGGTTAGGGGTGGTTTCGTGCGGTGGGGCTAACGTTCGATTTGATGCGACTCGGCCGACGATGGACGTGTATATCTCGATCAGGATCTTGTAAGGTGGTTTGGGTGGGACACTTTCAGGAGACGAGGTTGAGCCGTCGCTGGACTCTGCTGACGGGATCATGTCCATCACTTCTAGCCAACTGAAGCCCTGGGCACGGAGATCGGTTATCTCGCGTTGATGGGCTGCTACCCAACGCTGAGCTGCACGATATTGGGGAGTCGTGCGCCGTTGGCGTTCATACTGGTAGATGGCGCGGAGAGCACTCACGTTTTTGATCTTGTCGGACAATTGAAGTTCTTTGTTAATCTGCGCCCATGAGATCCCATCGGCTCGCCACAGGGTGATCTCGTCGAAGTGGGCTCGGATGATTTGGGTTGGCGTGTATTCGATCGTCATCTCTATCTCCTTGATGCTTGTGGCCACCGCATCACTCAACGGAACTGACTCGGACTGTCCCTAAGTACGTTCCCACTTCTCTGCCAATCTTGCGTATAGGGATAGATGCGGAGACGGGCGTGCGACCTGCGACGAGTCCGTACTCGGTGACGAGCATCTCGACGGTAGGGATTGCGCCGTCACTAGCAGGTTGAGGCGGAATGCTATCTAGAATCGCCAGCCAGGTTGCGCCTAGCTCACGTAGTTCGGCAATCTCGCCTCTGTTGGCAAGTGCCCACTGAGCGGCTGCGACAGAGCAAGGGGAACCTCGTCGGATAAGTTCGCGTCGATAAAGAGTGCGAAGCGTGTTGCTATTCATCTCTCTACTGGCTACTTGCATCTGTTTGGCTATCTCTGACCAGCGAACACCCCGTGCACGCCACTCAATGATCTCATCGAAGTGAACTCGGACCATTTGTGTAAGCAGCGCTCCTCTGCTGGGAGTGCAGATCAATGGAGAATCATCTTCGGTTTCACGGGGTTGAGCAAGAGCCTGAATGCCTTGTTGCGGTAGTGGATCGCCCGGTACAACGGATGCCGGGCTGGGATTGGACTTGGAATCGATACTTGACTCAGATTCGAGGGCACGATGATCAGGTGTGTCACCGTGTGAAGCAGCGACGGACTCGTATTCCGTGATGAGCATCTCAAGCGTGGGTATTGTACTATCCGACCCTGGAACGACAGGAATAAGGTTTGTGATGGAAACCCAACTAAACCCACGAGACCGGAGGTTTGTGATTGTGGCTTGGTTATCTGCGACCCAATGCGAGGCCACGATGTACTCAGGGGAGCTGCGTCGCGCGAGTTCACGCCGGTAAAGGATGCTGAGTGTGTTCGCGTGCACTTGTAGTCCATTACCTATTGCCGACCAAGAGGCACCCTGGGAACGCGACAGAGTGATCTCGTCGAAGTGGGCTCGGATGATTTGGGTGGATGACCCCTTATTCATCATTTTCGCTGCTCCTTTTGCTCTCTATGGATATTGATAGGCCGCTTTTCTATAAATATGTTGTCGAGCACTGCAAAATCCACGAACAACGTAGACCAACGTCAAGACATAGCCTTTGGCCTGGCTTCTGCTTTCTGCGCCTTCCATGCTGGAACTCTTTACCGAGCCGAGAATATGCACACCCCCGTTTGCAGCGCTGGTACTCGCCCATTAAACGCTGGTATTTGATGAACAACGTAGACAAACGCCAGGAAATAGCTTTGGCCTGGGCAAGGCCACCGATGACCACCATTGCTACAGCAATCCAAGGGGAGTACGCGACTGCTCACGCTGGTCAGTGGGTACATCTGAAGGACTGCGGGAACAAATCGTGGGCATATATCCCAAGTGGCCCTGGTGAACAGGGGGAATGTGAAGGAGAACAAGATGGCAGGTTTCAGAAGTCGCAAGGGTGAATGGATAGAACTACCGAGTGACCCAGACGGTGACGGATGGTATCGCCTTTCAGAGAGCCTGAAATGCGGACTGTTTGGTTCTGGACCCCACAATGATCATGATCGGCTCCGATTCAGGGTGTTGAACAGGGAGGACCGGGCACAGGTGGACTCGAGAGCGCGTGAACTCTTCGTTCGCGGACCTGATGGGGAACTGCCAAGTATCGCATTCTGCTGGAGAACCGCACTGGACGAGACCTACGCTGCCAAGGGCGTTGTGATGAAGCTCAAGCGGCGTGAACGGGGTCTTAGCGATCCGATTTTGGTGCCCGCACCAGGGGTTAACAAGGTCTGTGCCTCATGCGGGCGACCGGTAATAGCGGGTTAGAGCTGACAGGCACGCCTGGTTATCAACGACGATGGCCGGGCGCGCTACCTACTCAAGGAGGGATCTTGAGCAATCGACTACCAAAGGGTTGGAAACCCGTAAGCGGAGGTGGTGTCGCCTGTCGGCATCGGGACTTGTCTGTCTGTCCCGAATGCCAAGATGCCCATGTTGAGCTGGTGAATATCTACGAAGAGTTCTTTTGGGTTGGAGACGAAGAAGAACGAGCCGAACTGTTGGACCACCTGACCGCCATGGGTTTTACTCCCACTGCGCACCAACGCAAGGAACGCTAGCCCTGGGTGATGGGTCTCGTGTGCTCACATTGCGCTCTCAGACGGTCAGGAAGCCACGGAGAGTGGTGAATGGGTGCCAATTGTGTCTTATGGGCTTTGTGAGCGCGTTCAGTGGGTGATTAGCCCGATTGCTGAGTCTCGTGCGGGTGGGACGAGGTGCATATATCGCACTCAGCCCTAGTACAGGGGAACGAGAAGGAGTTCAGGATGGCACAACTTAGCGCCAAATCGGCCAGTGTGATCGCAAACCTATTCAGCTACAAGTCTGGCAACCGGTACGCGATACGCTCGGACGGCCATGTGCTGTACAAGAACCCCCTGACCAGCGGGTGGAAAGCCTGGGCGATCATCGTGGAGGGAATCAGCCCCGCCGAGTATGTGGAGCACAAGCTGGCCAAGGGTTGGGTACGGTATCGTCGCGGAATGCAGCCAGGCTACAACGAGCTCCGAGAAATGATCAGCGACGGCGTGTGCAGTGCTACCGACGGGTGTGACTCCGTAGAGCCCGACGGACGGTGTGAACACAACTTCCCAGCCTGGCCGCTAGCTCTCAAAATGATCTGAGGTCAAAACGCTATCGGGTGTGCGTGAGTATCGCTCGCATTGACGAGACCGGGTGAGTATATCCCTTGTGAGTAGGGAAAAGGAGATCGAGATGGACGACGAGATGGAGATGTTCGATTGCATCCTCAGCATGGCAATTGACCTGCAGCATGAGGCAAGCAAGGCTTACAGCATGGCCTACTACAGGTACCGCGCAGACCCTACTGAGGCGAATCGAGTCGAGGCACGAAGGCTTGAGGCCGAGTACAAGGAGGCGAAGGCATTCCATCGCTCTGCGTTGCGGGATAAGTTCATGCAAGAGGCACGAGAGCATGAGAATCGTTAGTTTGGTACCTCACACCACGCGGCTCATGAACATGGGCAAGGTTGTGTTGAGCGTTCCACCAAGTGGCCTGGTCGCACGGGTCGAGGTGCTCGAAGAGAAGGCTGAGGTGCTCGATCTCGATGGCACGGTTGTGCCGGTGATGCGGACTCGCTTTGGACAGGTGACTGGGTTGCCCGATGCTGAACCGGGCACGTTTCACATCGTCTCGGGGCTGGTACTGGACTACGCGGGGGACCGTGGGGACCTGTTGGTGCCTGCACGGTTGGTGCGCTCTGGAGGACGGGTGATTGGGTGCCAGGCATTTGCGCGGGCATCGGTGTGCGTATATAACAATTAGCCCTGGTGAGCAGGGGGAATGAGGGAGGGACTAAGTGATTCGATATTTTGTGAGGCAGCCGGAGAACTATGGGAGAACAGGCGGAATCATGGATCGCCTTGCCAACAACTTCCAAAGAGCCGACTTTGCAGACATACCGCTCAGGGGCGAGGACTTCAGGAGGGCGAACCTAAAGCGCGGAGATCTTCGGCGCGCTGATTTGCGAGACGCGGATTTCAGGAGGGCGAACCTGAGATACAGCGATCTTCGGGGAGCTGACCTGACTGGTGCTGATCTGACTGGTGCTGATCTCAGGGGCGCGTTGATCGATGAGTCAACGATTCTGCCGGTCGGGTATGCGATCGAGAATGGGCGCGTGGTGAGAGTTTGAGCTATTCTGCGAGCCCCTGGCTGGGTGGAGTCAGGGGCTTGTGGGGTGTTCGTGGTGACCACACCTTAAGCAGTTTGAACGAACGGGAGCGTAATCCCCTTCTGTAAGCGGACGGAGGTTCGCATGAGTTATGCCAGATCAGGTATAATGTTCATATGGCTTTCAATGTCGCAGACGCATCAAGGGGGGTTCTTGGGACCTACGTGTGGGAGGCCCGGTTTATTTCGGGACTCTCCCAGAACGAACTTGCCCGCAGGTCCGGCGTTTCTCAGTCGAAGATATCACGAATCGAACGCGGTGAGATCGAGCCGTCGTTCCCTGTTCTTCAAAAGATCCTTAGTGGAGCAGGTTTGGAGGCACGAGTCTACCTTGTCGCTTACGATGACCATGATCAGGTGCTTTCCAACCTCTACGACGCGATGAGCGACGATGAAAGGCGGCAAGCCGATGAGCGTCAGACTCGTAATCGAGCGATGTTCCAACAAATATCGGCAGAGACCGCGTGAGTGGCTCGCCGACAACTCCCCGTCCTAATCTTGATGTCGGGGCGATCATTGATGTTTTCCAACGACACGCCGTCAACTTCGTCGTGGTAGGTGCCTCCGCCGCCGAAGCTGCAGGAGTCGTCCTACCTGAACCGACACGAGATGTCGACTTCACGCCAGCAGACGACGATGAAAACCTTACTCGTCTGTCTGACGCAATCGACGAGCTGGGTGCTGGAATCCGAGTCGATGGTTCTGAGCCGATCCCCTTCGCCCATAATGCAGCTTCTCTATCAGGTGTCACGATACTTAATCTCACCTGCACAGCGGGTGACTTCGACCTCGTGTTTGCGCCAACGGCTTCTGATGGATACCACGATCTCATTGCCCGCGCGACGGCACTTCCAGTCGGGGGTCGTACTGTGTTCGTCGCTTCGCTCGTGGATGTTATTCGGTCCAAACGCGAAGCGAACCGTCCAAAGGACCGCCGGGTACTGCCCGTTCTCATCCGTTATGCAGAGTCTGCTGGCCTGGATGTTGAACAATTCAAGACACTATTTCCGCGCCGTCCATCTGGTCGACCTGACGCTGAAAGCCGACCGGCAAGCGTCGCAGATGCGCGCAAGCGACTCGCCGACCTACAGAACCGTCCACAGCCAAAGGGCGAGCAGCATCCTGACTCGTCCACGCCTCCTGGCTCACCGCGAGGACCACGACTCTAACTCAGCAATGCCTCTCCGAGGTATTGCATCCTTTTGACCCAAAGGCACCTGCTGCCGGTACCTGTCATGGTTGCGTGTCGTGATAGGCGTGTCGGTGGCATTTGGCAGCGAGCGAGCGGGTCTGGATTCATGGGTGGCTGGTATTGGGTGGGGTTCGGATTCGGGTTGGTGTGGCTGGATGGTGGTTCTGGAAGCGCGTAGAAGGGGGGTCGGAGGATGTATTCGTGGTGACCACACCTTAAGCAGTCTTGAAAACCGCTGGTCAGAGCGATGTTTGGACAAGATGGTAAAACTTCCCCAAATCAGCCCTTGCCGGTGCATATCCATAGGCATGCTGAACATCACGCCCATCGCTGCACAGGCAGTCCGTGACTACTACGCCCGGATGGCTGCACTGTCTTTGAACAGTAGCTACTGGTACGGTCTTGGTGCTTACGCGCTTGGCTTCAGCCAAGGTCAGCCCGTCAATGCCGACGATCTCTATGCACTCTGTGCGATTGGACCCAAAGCAGCCGTCGCTATTGCATCGGATCAACGAGCCACCTACGGCATCAACGACATTGAAGAGCATCAGGCAAGTCTTGAGCGGCCACGCGCACCCGGGTACGATCTCACCTTCTCAGCAGCCAAGTCGATCTCCCTGGCCTACCTTGCCCATCCTGACGAGCGCACCCGAGATGCGCTAGCACTCGCCCACCGCTTGGCTGTGAACAATGCGATCGCATTCTTACAGGAGAAGGCCGGGATAACTCGCTTGACGGTCAAGGGCGAGGTGTCTATTGCACCGGGTGAGATGGTCTTTGCGGGATTCACCCACTACACCAATCGCGATATCGAACCCCACCTACACACCCATGTTCTCGTACCCAATGTCGTGCGATGCGAGGACGGCAAGTGGCGGTCTTTGCACAATAAGGAGCTCTATCGCTGGTACATGAGCGCAGGCGCGATCTATCGGGCAAGCCTACGAGAACACATGGGTCACCTCACCAACGCTGAATGGAGTATCCACTCCGATGGATGGCGAGCAGAACTCACCGGGCTTGCCGAATGGCGAGGTGGGGATGGTGCGGAGTTGTTGCCGGCCTTCTCAATGCGCCACAAGGAGGCGGCCGAGTTACGCGAGCGTCTTGAGAACCTCTCCCCTACCGGCACGATCTCACCAAAGACACGCAGATCGGTTGCGGTACGCACCCGCAAGGCCAAGGACTTTGGCCAAGGTGATGCCAAGATCGACGAGGTTCGAGAGGAGTTACATGCTCAACTCAAGTCCGTGTGGAACTTAGGAGATAGTGAGTGGGATCAGATCCTCGGAGTCTATGAAGATCCTCGTCCCGATGTGCACCAAGCGGGTCTGTGGTTACGTATCCCTACCCATCTTGGGCTCTATGGGCCGATACCCCTGGTCGAGAACGCAGACGAGCTGGTGGACTATCTCGCTCGAGTGCTCTTCTATGGGTCTGGACCCAAGGAGGGTGTGCTCAGCTCCAAGGCATATGTCACGGTCCAGGACATCCACGCGAGTGTCTATAACTTGGTTGGTGGGTTCGTCGATGGTGATGTGCTCAAAGAGACCATAGCAAAGCTGGTGACTGGCGAGGGACGCGATCCCACCTTGTGTCTGGTGCCACTCGTACCCGCGCTCTTTGTCAGAGACAAGCGCGTCAATCCAGAGCGGGTGCCGATTCGCTACTACGCAACATCTGGAGTGCTGAACTCCGAGAAGACCGTTCTAGAGATCGCATCCGAGCCCACAATGGCTGGCATACTTGGCCCTGATGTGGTGAATGACTACCTGGCCCAGACCCTCAAGGCTCAACGAGAGGCCGGGCAGTATCTCCTCTCCGGGGAACAACAAGATGCATTAAGGCACCTCTTTTGTGCTGACACGACAGTAGCACTCCTCATGGGGGCACAAGGAGCGGGTAAAACCACACTGTTTCGCCACTTCACCAAGCTCGCCCAGGCGAATGACATCACCGTCTGGGGCCTTGCTCCCCAGGGGACCGCTGTGCAAAAGCTCGCAGATACCTTGCACATAACTGATCCAACAGCCAAGGCTTTGACGATCGAGTCCTTCGTCTGGCAGGTCAACGCTGGGTTCTTGAAGGTCCCGGCCAACACCTGCATCATCTTGGATGAGTCCTCTCAGGTAGACACACTTGAGCTAGGTGAGGTGCTCAACATCGTGCGAGATGCTGGAGCCAAGCTCATCCTGGTCGGAGATGATCGCCAGCTTGGATCGGTGCGCTATGGAGGAATGTTTGCAACCCTGTATGCAAAGCTCGGTGGTACGCGATTGGTAACGACCAGACGAGCAGCGAATGCGGGTGATCGTGTTGCTCAGGCATCTCTGCGCATGGGTGATCTTCGAGAGGCGCTTCGCACCTACGACCAGATGGGAAGGATCGAGGTCGCCGACGACGGTCTCGCACTTATGGAATCAGCCAGTGCCTGGTTGCGCAATGAGTTCAGCCTGGGTACTGACTCCTTCGTTATCACCAACACCAAGTCAGAAGAGATGGCGGCAAACGCTTTGGCTCATGAGATCTGGGATGAGTACCGCCTCGCGTGGGTCCAGGGGTACCTAAAGACCCAAAAGCAGCATCACCGAATCTCAAACGAGCTCTATGAGCAACGCTTACACCGTGCTCGCGATGAGAACCCGGTGCTCGGAGCTGAGTTCGCGGGGTCAACATTGGAGTTGCGAATGGGTGATCTGGTCGCTATCCGGCGCAGTGTGAAGGTCGCCAAGACGACTCGACTCTTCAACGGTCAACGTGGCCGCATCGTCGATATCACCGACAAGAGCGTGGTGCTCTACATTGAGGACGAATCCTCAGCCCGCCATGTCCGCATTCCAAGATCGGTCATCAACGAGGAGAACAACCGAGGGATGTTCTCCTATGGTTGGGCCTCCACCGTGTTTCGCACCCAATCGATGGAGCTCGGCATGTCCGGGGGTTCTCTTGCAGTGGCTGACTCGCAAGGTGCCCTCGTCGCAGATACGCCAGTACTGGTAAGGATGCGAAAGCGCGGACCAGAGCACTTGCGCAGGGTCGAGGCCACCTTCTTAGAGGACAAGGGCGACAAGATCACCGTTCGACTAGAAGATGGCAGGGTCGCTACCGTTGAGCGATCTCGAGTTACCCTCAGCCAAGAGACGGCTGATCGTATGAAGCGGGTCAATGTTGAGGCACGCGATGGGAACGCTCTAGTCATCGGGACCGAGGGTATGAACCTAGATGCTCTCTTGGTAGCAGCATCGCGAGCACGACAACACACCAACTTCATCTTCCGATCAGCACTCGACACCGAGAACGATCAGGGTACTGAGAAGCGCTTGGCCCAGGCCGACAAGGCAGAGGTTGCTCGTGCTACCCTCACTCTCTACCTTGCTCGCCAGAGCCGAGGAGAAGAACCAGACTCTGCCTATCTGCGCTTAGCAAGAGAGCGCGAGACCCTCACGCTCGCGGTAACGACTGATATCGGGATGCTGAACGAGCTACACGTTTGGCTCAATGACCACCTGCGAAGTGGCGAACTAGAGGTATCATTTGATACCTCCACCCGGGCCGCTCACGAGGAGCGCGAGCACCTCATGGATCGCCTCAGCCAACTCGAAGAACGACTCCGTGGGACCGATGATCCCGAGATGCAGACCCACCTTGGTACTGAGATCGATCACACTTCAGTGGCAGTAGCCTCCCTTGACAGAGAACTCACTCGCATGGGATTCTTTGATGCCTTTATCGGACATGCCAAGGGTGCCCTCGGTGACTCCGAGGGCAAGGTAGTGCTTGATGCACGCTATGTCCGAGATCGTATTGCACTCGTCGACGATGCCATCGCAATCGCTGAGGATCAGGGCGCGTGGGTCGATGCGCCCGAGAGGATAGAGGTTCCTCTCCCCGAGAACACCTCGCGCGAGGTCGTTGACATGTCAGCGCGTGAAGTCTTCGAGAGTGAAGAGGGCAGCGAGGAGGCCAAGAGGGCCAAGCTCTTTAGCAACGTGAGCTACCGCGTGGCCTCAGACTGGATGGTAATCGCGGACAACATCTACGACCAGATGATGCGTGAGGGTATCACGATCGAGGCGGCCCTTCGTCGTCTTGAGATCACCGATCGCGATCGAGGACGCATCCGAGAAGCAATGGCGGCCATAGCTATTGGGCGGCTCAACCCCACCCCTGTTGGCCACCAGCTGACGCTCAGGGCCCTACGAGAGGAGTCGCTCAAGGCCAATGTTGACCCAGCCCTTGTCGCACTGGTTGATCGGGTAAGCGAATCAGTCGCACAGATTAGAGAACGTGAAGCAGAGGCGAAGTCGTGGGATCAGATCGCGCCGGACTTTAGTGACGATGACGCGAGTGATGACTACTACGGTGACGAGGATTGGAACGGTATTGACATTGGAGACGATGAGCTACCCATCACAAACATAGCGTCTGAGGATGAGTACATCGATGATATTGGATGGGATACCGTTGAGTGGGTGCCGCCTGCGGGAAGTCCGAGTAGCGGTGCCGACACCACTGTTGCGACTAATCATTCAGCGTGTGAGCCCATGCCCCAAATTCAGTGGCGCAAAGCGAGAAGGCCAAGGCCATCTGTCGAAGAACACAGCGAGACTGACGTTGTGGCACCTGCGAACGAGGTGTCATCCCCGGTTCAGCCAGACTCCAAGGCGGCTCCCCAAGGGGTCAAACGTGACTGGGTTAAGGGATTCTTCTACAAAGCCGACGACGGTACCTGGGCCGTTGACTATGCGCGAAGGGAGCGGGTGATCAGCCACCTGTACCGCAACTCAGTCGAGCACCACCTCACCTCTGCAAGAATTAACGAGATAGTCGACATCACCAAGCCTCGCGAAATAGTCCCTGGCGAGACCTACGCGCCCAGTGCGAGGCTACTCGCCAAGCTCGCGCAAGTGGAGGCCAGGGAGAAGGCTCGCGACGAAGAGCGTAAGGCATCACGTCATGATTCTCCCTATCCATCATCGCCTGGTTCGTCAAAGGGGGATTCCACTAGGGGCGGCAGGGGGTATGGATACCGTACTGATGGGCGATAAGAACGTAAACTGAAAGTTGCCCTGGAACTGGTTATGCCACTTTGTGGCGCAACCGATCTGAGCCTCATCAACAAGGGTGTCGCCGTTCGTGGCGCGACCGACACAAAGCCCAGTCACCGAACCGAACTGCTCCGCCAATTCCTCTACTCACAGGTCCGCAGCCTCTCAAAGATCAACATCGTTTCCAAACGAAACTTCATCGAAATGTTGGCACGACCTATACGGTTCTACAATCAACGCTCGCTCTTCGTCACGGGAGTGATTACGAAGATTGAGGGAATGGCCCAGCAGCTCAACCTGGAGTATGACCGCGGAACCAAACGGGTCTCCATGGCGACAAGCTGGCCTTCGAAGATGCGGTGAGCCAGAGCGGCTCGGCTATCATGGAACTCTGAGATGAGACCCTCAAAGAGATCGCCCGAGAAGTGGTTACCATTGGACGGCGCAACACGAGTGTCGATTGGGACGAAGTGGGAGAGGTCCGTGCATTGTCACCCAGTCGTATCAGGTGTCTCCTAGTGAAGTACTGCTACTCTCCCGACAAGCAGGAGTGCACCATCGCCCTCGTGATGGACCAGACCGAACGTCTGGCCGCAGAGGCCGTAGCTTGATCGAGAACGGTCAGGTGACCTTCCAGGAGCTTGTCGCCGCAGTTCGCTCCCAAGAACGCATCTGGGTGCGCATCGGAGCTGCGCTCAAGGAGAAGACCTGGACAGTGTTGGCTTTCGATGCAGTCGCATTGGCGCAACCACCTGACTGGGAGGAGCGAACTTGGAAGTACCCCGGCGTTGTGTTCTACGCCTTCGTGGAGAACGGTCAAAACATCGCAGATTGGCTTGAGACTGGCAAGGTGATCTTCGGCAATCTCGAAGTCGCGCTCCCCGATCTGCCACTTGATAATCCGAATGCCACTATACAAGCCTACGGGCTGGCTAGTCGTCAAAGCTGGGATTCCTATATGCCACTGACTTGGCCAGCTACGTCCTACACACTTCCTAGGTCTGGTGGGGGTTCCTACGTACCAACAGAAATGCTCATTGCAGAAGGGGCACCATCATTCCTCGGGTTCTTGGATGCGGCCACAGCATTCCTCGGGTTAGCAACAGGGGTGACCGGGATCATTTCGCAACTTCCGAGCTCATCGATACGGACGCAGGACCGCACTGGCCGCATCAGCTCAGTGGTTATCCACCCGACGAAAGTCGAAGTTCATCTCGAAGGCGAGACGTTGTCAGGACTCACCCTTGAGCTCGCGGGACAGGTGCCGGGACCCCAAGTGCGGCTCCAGGATAGGGCTCGCTGCCAAACCGTTGAGCTTCCTACCCCGGACGGGTTGGGTGCGCAGGCATGGGTCGTGCTAAAGACGGCTGCTACTTGCGTGGACCGAAAGTTTCTGAACTGGCAATATTCGAGTCCGGATCCAGGTGTCGAGATCATAGAGGAGCCCGTCTCGATGATCGAGGCATTGGTCGCGGCAGGGGAAGGACCACAAATCGAGTTCAAACGACAGGCTCCAGAAACTCGGGATGAGCGGAAAAAGGTGTGTCGAACCTTGGCCGCATTCGCGAACGACCACGGCGGACACCTGTTATTCGGCGTGGATGACGACGGCCAGATCGTCGGGATTAACACCGACCATGACGGCCGAACTCTCAAGGACACAGTCACACACTGGATAGCAGATCTTATTGATCCACACCTTGATTTCTCTCTTGACATCCTTTGGCACGAACATGGGCTGAGGGTTCTTCACGTCGAGGTCCAAGAAGGCACCTCACCGCCTTACGGCGTCGATCCAGCGAACCCACATTACTACATTCGCCGAGGAGCCACGACGTTTCCTGCTTCGGCCGACGATGTGCGTACGATGGTTAGAACCAGGCTGGCTTGATCTCGCCCAAAACCTATTTTAGGCCGTTGGGAAAGTCGAAATTGACGGCTCCACACCGGCTCGCCATCTGGCTGCTTTCCGTCCGCCGACACTTGTAGCGCCGTGATCTCTCTTCGATTTACGGACAAAATTAAGCAGTTCATCCACAGCTGCACCCAAGTAGCATGCGCCAGCGTCAATCTATCCGTCCTGTAGATGTCTCTCGCTGGTATCCACTGCTGCCATCAACACAGAAGCTTGAAGAGGAGTCACACCTGCTTGGTTAGCCTGTCAGCAACCGACATCCAAACTGGTCCTGATCACGGATTTAGAATGCTCCGTACACAATATCTGTACATACCTCTATTGAGACCTAGGGACGAGTGCAGTACTTGGTGTAGCACCCAACTTCATTCTCCAAGTTGGATATACAGATATTCACCGCAACATGTATGATCTTGATGCATACCACTGCTTGAGCAAGCGCTACCCGATTAGGGTCTGCTACATCCCTTCTACTAGGGACGTCGGTCCGAATCCCCTCCCGGATCCAGGACTGGGGCCCCAGAATCTGCCCAAATTCGGGTTGTGGTCTTTGAATTCTTAGCTTCGGTCTCAAATTTGGCTCGATGATCCCAAGTTGAAGCTATTCACTCGCGTTCTAACCAGCACCAACCCTACATTCACTCTTTCACTGGCAAGCTTCCGTAAGTTACGACAGACTGAGTACAGCATCCATTCGCTCTCGGCTCCTGAATAGTCCTTGAACGGGCAAAGTTGGGCGGCGGGAGAGAACTTCCCGTCGTCGGGCGCCGAACTCGCACTTCGGCCCGACAAATCGCCCTCTACAAGGCTCCCGACGGGTTACTCACCGCCCATCTCGAAAGCGATCGGCGATGTGGTCCTGTTGATTCGCAAGGTCGCGGTAGTGGTCAGCCAGCTCTCGGAGCAGGCGGGCAGTCTCGGGCCACCGCGCCGCCAGTTTCCTCGCTCCACTCGCATACACCTCCAAGAGTGATCGCTCTTGCTGACCACCGTCGAATGGATCCCGAATCGTCACGCCACGCGCGTTGAAACGACCGATGGAGATGCCCGCTCGAAGATGATCTGACGGCACCTCTCGGAGAACAACTCGCACCGGCTCACTCGGCCAGATGCCATCGGCACCCTCGCCAACACCCGACAAGAGTTGACCAATGAACTCGTCCCCGAGATCGCTTAGGTCTTCCTGCGCAAAAAGCTCACGAGCTGCGTAGACCCACTCCTCCAAGATGTCAATGTCGATCTCGCCTCCTGGCTTCGAACCCGGAGGGGTCCTCCACTGTCGAAGCACATAGTAACTGCGATGCCCGAGAACCGTCACGACCTGTTTGCTGCTGGTTTCATCACTACCACGACCCACGAGGTAGCCGACAAGCTCTACAAACAACTTTGGGTCCTCACCGAGCAAGGAATGGAGCGATGTCGGCTGGTGCTCGATCCCAGGGACCAGGATGAACGAGAACTCAAGGCGCGCGAGTTGGCTACGGTCGACGCCGTTCTGACCAAGGAAATCGAGCAGACGGCCGATGTGAAACCCCCGCATCGCGTCGGCTGGTGCAGCATCGGTATCCGCCGCAAGTTCCGCATCGAGTGTCGATTTGACGAGGTCGGGTGTGACGACATCGGTACCGAGCTTCAGCCCCAACACGTGGATTGCACTACTCGCCTGCCCGTGTGCAACGAGACCGCGGACGACACCCTCGACGTTGGGATTCCAATGCATCCGCTGGTCAGCGCTCTGCCAGAAACCTCGCTGAAGTTCTGCATCCTCTGTTGAGATTCGTGCGATCGTCTCCGGACGGTCTTGGAGCGCCCGATAGCCAGCCAATTTCGTGGCAGAGTCGCGTTTACCAAGTTCCTCAAGGAATGGCTCGACCCAACCATTGGGCTGGTTCGCAGCCATATGTCCGAGCCACCCGACGGCGACTTGACTCTTCGGGGTGTCAACGGGAAGCCAGCCGAGCATGAGCGATCTCACTTCGTCACCCAAGAGAGATGCCGCCGCCCATCCCACTGTGTCCGGTTCAGGTGCCTCGACAGCGAGGCGCTCAAGTCCTGCAGCGGCCTCGTTTTGCCAGAGCTCAGAGAATGAGGCGATGCGACGCTCTTCGACGGCGCGCTGATAGTTCTCGTAGTCAGCTAGGTTGGGCAATGGGAGCTGAGGATGGCGCTGGAAGTACATCGCCGATCGGGCGATACGATCGTTCGGTTTCCAGGCTTCGATCACCTGTTCAAGTTGTACCAATAACGAGTCCGGTAATCGCCAAGGGGCATCGGGAAACTGGCGGTGATGCGCGACCTCGTCGTGCAGTGCCTGCCAGACCCTCGTCCGCACAGCATCGGGATAGCTGCTGATGTCCGTTTGCTCAAGCGCCTTGACAATCGACTCACGTTCATTGGTTCCGAGGGCAGGTAGCCGCTTCACGAGTTCTTCCAAACGGACCGGGTCGCCGCCGGCTGCGCTGATTGCCAACGATACAAGCGCTTGCCAGTAATAGACCTTGTCGGTAGGGTTGTCCAGGCCGATTCTCCAGTTGCGGAAGGTCGGCTCCGGTATCGACCCGGTCCAATCATGCAGCTGCGGCAGAAGACCTATGAGTAGCTGCCAGCCGACCGATGGGTACTGCTCCAGAATCACACTCGCAATGTCAAGTCGCTGACCAACCGTGGCATTTAGTTGCGGCGACCAAGGTAGGAGCACCTTGCGAAGGCTGTCGGCCGGCCGATTGCCATTTCTTCCCCCAGGGTCGACCTGCGCTAGCCCGGCAAGCGCAAAACACGCGGCTGGCGCATGGTCACGGGACCGACAGAGGAGTTCTAGCGCCCACACCAGATAGACGTGGGGTGATGTGCCACCGAAGCCTCCGTACCCGCGGTCGCGGAACATCGCCTCCAACGGCCTTCCCGGATCTCGCAGCGCACTATTGACCGCAGCGAGGAAGGCATCGGGATCTGCCTCTGCAAGCGACTGAAACGTCGGCGCTGCCGAACACCAGCACACGATATCGAGTGGCTCAAGCATGTTTCGAACGACTGATCGCACCAGAGCATTTGGTATCGATTTGCCCTCATCTCCGAACACGGCGAGTAACGCGACACCGCGAGCGATTCCCGAGCGAAGCGAACTGGAGTAGGTCAGGTGGTCTGGCAACGCGTCAGGGACGTCGTCGAGTAGCTCGACCGCAAAGACTGGGTTGTACTCACCAAGTACATCAACGGCGAGTTCAGCCCAACGCGCACTTGTCGCGTCTGTGATGATTCGGCCAAGTTGCTCGAACGCGTCCGCGGGGGCGGAGAGTCGCCATGCACCACCGGATTTGAAGAAGGGTGGGTCCTCGGCAGCGGCTAACGCAATAAGCTGTTGTTCGACCTCCTCGTACTCGCGGGCCACAAGCCTCGACACGATCTCCTTATCACCGTAACACGCGGGTTCCCAACTTCCGAGGAGGACCAACGGCGCGAGCCACGTCGATATCCGCGAATCGGTTGCCCATGCTGCCTTGTCGCTAGTTCGACTCCGTCCGTGGCTCCGACGAAACGCCGTCAAGCTCTGATCGGTCTCAGCGGCTAGCTGGTCGGCGGCCTGGAGACTCATTGGTTCCTCGCTGACCCCGAACTCCACATCATGTAGGAGGACCTCGGTTCGCAGCATTTCCGCGGCACGAACGCGGTCAATGCGCGGCAGCACGATGTCGCCGTGACGGACAGGATCGCCGAGCCCCAGCGGAACGAAAACGGTCAAACCCTTGCCGACTGCCGCTGCGACATCAGCGTCGGGGAAATCTGGGACGAGAATTCCCGAACTGAGGCTCGCCACGAGCCGGGTCCATTCGTTTGGTGTCTCCACGAGCAAGGCCGACCGGAGGCGGTATTCCTCCTCGACCCCGAGGTTCTCGGTGGTGCCCAATGTTGAAGCGATGAACGCCAGCGCCTCCGCTCTGGAGTTTGCGTGGATACCGACGTCGCCTCCTGTGCCCAACGCGACTTCTCGAACCTTTGCAGCCTCTTTGTCCCTGCCCAGCGCCAGAAGACGAGCGGGCAGCACGGGATGAGTGTGCTGGCGCCAGATATCGAACCAGTGCTCAATCGTCGAGATCTCAAGCGGCTTAAGGCCAACGATCTCCGAAGCCCAGATGTGTACCGCCGGCTGCGAGAGCATCCATGTTTCGAGGGCGTCGGCGTCGATGACTAGAACCTTGCGCCAAGAAGCGGAGTGCTTCCCCCCGGTCCAATCGGGCAACCGCCGCGTGGTCACGAACACAAACGCAGTACGCTTAGTCACGACATTGCGAGGGTTAGTCGTTCGCTCGCGAATGTCGCTATTTGCCTTCTTTTTTGCATCTCCTCCCGCGCCGAGTTCCCACACGCTCGGACCTGCTGGCACATACGGCGGCACTCCTTCGAGGGACTGAACGACACCGTCGTAACCTTGGACGAGGACTCCAGCACCGGAACGGATCGTGAGGCCGCTCAGGCCCTTCGTCACCGCAAAGAGGCGCTGAAGAAGGCGCGGAAGAAGTTCGACCTCCGGCATCAGTAAACCCTTGTCCAACTCGTCTGCACTGAGCAGTTCCGGTGAAGGACTTGGTGAGCGCAAGGTGAGCTGCCCGGTCGAACTTAGCTCTGTCACAGCGAGTTGACTGCGTTCAAGGCTTGCGAGACGCTCCGCGAGTAGGTCCTCCAGCGCGTCTCGTCGCTCCGGCTTGACCAACCACGCGTGTGCCTGTCCACCTCGTTGACGCGTTACGTCTTGTTGGTCGGTGCCTCGCTCGAAGTAGCAGGAGTTCCGCTTAAGCACGGTCCGGACCGTCACCTCGCTGACGCGCGCCGTGTGCGCAAGCGCCTTGATGGTGAATGAGCCCAGATCGGCAGCCGCGCGGAGAGTTCGGTAGGTCGAGTCCATTTCACCACCCTAGCCGGTTTCCTGATTCATGAGTCATATGACTAACGAATACTGCTACGATCGAGGCGGGTCATCAAAGCGGGTTGATCCGTTAAAAGCGGAGGTGGCTGGTTACGGGCCTAACTTCTGAAACGTCTCAACCCTAACTTCTGAAGCTCATCGACTCTAACTTCTGAAACCTCTCAATTCCAACTTCTGGAAGTGAGGAACCCTAACTCCTGAAACCGGAGAACTCTAACTCCTTCAAGTGATTGATGGGTACAACGAATCGGCCATACTCGTCCATAGGAGCCCCAAAGAGGGGATCCATGGGAGGAGGGGGCCGACAGGTGGCAAAGAAGAAAGAAACGTGGGGAGTTGAAATGAACTATGTCAGGGAGGTGATTCGCCTCCACTATGAACTCGAGAAGAATCGTAACGAGATCGCCCAGTCGCTTGGGATCTCCCATGCGACCGTGACGCGGATCCTTTCGCTCGCCGGGGAACGCGGAGTCGAGCTCTTGGCGCTTAGCGACACTGAGCTCAAAGCGTTGATGTATCCGAATCCAGCTGGTCCAAAACCATCGACGACCAAGGCTCCGATCGACTTCGCCTGGGTGCTGTCCGAACTAGGTCGCAAATCCATGACCCGAGCGCTTCTGTACCAGGAGTACGCAAAGGCCAATGAGGGAGGCGAGGTCTATAGCTACTCCAACTTCTGTGCTCAGTTGAGGGAGTACCAGCAAAGCCACCAGGTCACCATGGTGTTAACGCACACCCCTGGTGAGGTGTGCTACCTTGACTATGCCGGCATGACCATCCCGATCTATGACGCCATCACGCACATGGTGCTCTTTTGTGCCCAGATCCTCGTTGCCACCCTCGCCTACTCTGGCTACACCTACGCCGAGGCCCAGCGTGCTCAGTCCGAGGAGTGTTTTGTCAATGGGATTGCGCGTGCTCTTAGCTTCTTTGGCGGTGTCGTGGCCACCCTGGTGCCAGATAACTTGAAGGCAGGGGTTATCTCTCACACCAAGCGGGTCATCCGACTCTCTCGGGCCATTGTTGAACTAGCCAGCTACTACCATCTCTGGATCGACCCCACACGGGTACGTCGACCACGGGATAAGGCCAAGGTCGAAGAGCGGGTCAAAGCCGTTCAGAACTGGGTGCTAGCTCCCTTGCGTGATGAGCACTTCACCTCGCTAGCCGCACTCAATGAGGCGATCGCTCGCGGGGTCAAGGAGCTCAACGATCGTCCCTTCACCAAGATGGAAGGGTCGAGGAGTGAGCGCTTCTGCCAAGAGCGCCCATACCTTCGTCCCCTCCCCGAGACACCCTTTAGCTATGGGCGCTGGTTGAGCCTCAGGGTTCCTCCCAACTATCACCTCATCATCGGCGAGGTCTCCTACTCGGTGCCCTATGTACTAACTGGAAAGACCGTTGAGGTACGCATCACGGAAGGGATCGTGGAGATCTTTCACGCCGGTCAACGGGTGGCCTCTCATCAGCGCAGCTACCGTTCGGGTGAGGTCATGACCGATCCGGCCCACCTGCACCCAAAGCACGCCGCCTATCTTGACTCACTCTCGTCAGAGACCTTGAAGGCTCGCCTCATTGAGGCTGGTCCAAGTGTTGGTCAACTCGCCGAGCTTCTCGGCGGTGAGCCTCCCTTCACAGAGGGAAAGCGTCACTCACTCACCCGACTCCTCGATCTTTACCACATCCATGGTGCCGATGAGCTCGAGGCTGCCTGTGGCTGGGCACTTGCCAACAATACGACGAGTCTCGCCTCTCTCGTGTCCATCCTTACCACCAAGGTCTATCTCACCGGGGATCAACCAGCACCACCGGTCTCACCCATCCATGACAACCTCCGTCACCACGACGAGTTCACCAACACCGAAAGGAGGGTCTAAGCACCCATGTCTAGCCATCTTGCCAATCTCGAACACCTCCGAGCGCTTCGACTCCCTGATGCCAGAGCCGAGTACGAGCGCCAGCTCCAGGATGCGACCGTCGAGTCCTTGCACTTCATCGACCGGCTCGATCTCATCCTCGACAAGGAGATCACCATGCGTCACAACCGTCGGGTAGCCCGCAAACTCCGCGAGGCCTCTCTTCGAGTCATGGCCTACAAGGAGGAGTTCTCCTTTGAGACCCATCGCGGGATCTCAAGGGAGACCTTTGCGAGCCTTACCTCACTTGCGTTCATGGACAAAGGACATGGTCTCATCATCACCGGTCCTACCGGAGTCGGTAAGACCTACCTCGGCTGTCTCGTTGGCATGGAGGCGATTCGCAGGGAGTACTCGGTGCGCTACCTACGAACCTCTGATCTCATCGAGCGTCTCAGTCTCGCGAGGGCCGATGGGAGCTACCGGAACCTGATGGCCAACCTTCGCCGACTCGATCTGCTCATCCTCGATGACTTTGGACTCTCGCCCGTCTCGGTGACGAGCTCTCGGGAACTCTTAGAGATCATCGATGCTAGAGTGGATCTGCGCTCGACGATCTTTCTCTCTCAGTTCCCGGTGGCCAAGTTCCATGCACTCATGGAGGATGCGACTGCCGCTGATGCCATCATGGACCGCATTATTCATGCCTCACGGGTCATTGAGCTCACCGGTGAATCGATGCGCAAAGTCAAAGCCCAGGAGGAGTCCAACCAAGACGAGGAAGGAGGATAACCAAAGGGGATCGAGGAGAGGGGATCTCAGCGCTCGGCCGACCCTTTGAAGGAGTTAGAAGCGAGTGGTTTCAGGAGTTAGAAGCGAGTGGTTTCAGGAGATAGAATTAGCGGCTTTCACAAGTTACAAGAAAGTGGTTTCAGGAGTTAGAAGAATCGGCTTTCACAAGTTACAAGAAAGTGGTTTCAGGAGTACAAGAATAGCCAGTGGCAATGGCGTTCGTACAGCGAAGCAAGCAAGGAACCCCCAACGAAGACCAATCTCCCGCCCTCCGCGAGGACATACTAGGTCACCTCGCTAGCGCGCTAGACGAGTAAGGTAGGGCACTGCTGGAGCACCGTCCAACCGCGGTTGAGGTCCCAACCAGGCCATGCGGGGCACCTTCAGGCCCACCGCCTGGAACCAGCAGACCCCTATCAAAGGATCCATGAGGTTCCCCCGCACACAGTTTTTCGACACCATTGATTCATCGGGCATGCGCAGCCGAGTAGCGAACCTTCTTCACCACGTCAGGACAGACCCTTTACATCACATCGCTGGACTGCCCCTCATGCCAGGTCCGCTTCGCTTCGAGCATTTAGTTGGTTTCGCACAAAGCCTATAAGCGATATACGTCCACGAAACGGTGGCAATAAGCGGATATGTCACTAACTTCCTCAGCCCTCATCAATCCGAAACGTTCCCTTCCTACGAGGGGGGACATCCGCGCCAGTCAGATTGACGACGCGTCGTTGCAGCTCATCAATCGAACCGAGCACGGACACGGTACCATCCTCCGCAACATAAAGCATTCCGTGGCTCGCTCGCGCTAAGTCCCACAATGCCTCCCGGATCTCCGGCTCATCCACAGAATCAAATTTTGGAAATCCGCTAATTTCAGTAGCAATCATAGATATGTTCCTAGGTGTCCTAAGGAGCCTTGTCTCCAACTGCAGGAGCACCTGGAGAATGGCGTTGTAAAGATCTACTCGATCGAAGATGGACTCCCCCAAGAGTTGATCCACCTCAGCCGTGACCGTTAACAGATGACCCAAGTGCAAGCTCTGAATCGTACCCAGCCCATGCTCCCCATGGTGCCAGGGGTGCCTCTGCGGCGAACGACCGAGTACAAGCGCAACGGTATCTCCAATCTCTATGCTGCACTCGATGTCGCTTCGGGCAAGGTCATCACCAAGATGACGGTTGCCCATAGGGCGATAGAGTTCATCGAGTTCTTAGAGCTCATCGACCGACAAGTACCCAAGGAGCTGGGAGTTCACGTTGTTTTAGACAACTACGCAGCCCATGAGACCGAGTCGGTGAGAACCTGGCTCCTTGCCCACCCCCGTTTCGAGTTCCACTTCACCCCAACCTATTCTTCTTGGATGAACCAGGTAGAGAGGTGGTTCTCAGCGTTAACCACCAAGTACCTCCAGCGCAGCGTTCACCACACTGTGACCGAACTTAGACCGAGGGATTACCAAGTGGGCCAAGGCCTGGAACGAGAACCCCAAGCCCTTCATCTGGACCAAGAGCGCCGACGAGATCTTCGCTTCTATGCGCAAATACCTGGAGCCTATTGTTTCTCCGCAAACTTCTGAGGAGGGACACTAGGAACGTTCAACCTGATCACCCAGCGCCCCGAGGTAGCGAGTACCCGCAGCGAGGTCGGTCACTTCGAGGGCGACCTCATCATCGGGGCTCGGGGCAAGTCGGCCATCGTCACCCTTATCGACCGGACCAGCCGCTTGAATCTCATCGGTGACCTACCCGGTAATTACGGAGCCGAGAACGTGCTGGCGTGCTGCATCGAGCTACTCGAGCGCGTGCCCGCAGAGCTACACCGCACGCTGACCTGGGATCAAGGTCGTGAGATGGCTCGTCACGACGACCTCGCCAACGCCGTGGGCATCGATGTCTACTTCGCCAACCCCCATAGTCCGTGGGAACGCCCATCCAACGAGAATTTCAACGGGCTCCTTCGATGCTACGTCGGCAAGGGCACCGACCTCTCGGTCTACTCGCAAGAGGACCTCGACGTGATCAGTCACCGCCTCAACACCATGCCTCGGAGAATCTTCCAATGGGGGTCAGCCAAGGACCGCTACAGTGCTGCTGTCGTTGCACTGACCGCTTGAACTCGCCAACGATCCGATCATCACGAACGGTGATGCTCGCGGATCAATATTCTTTCAGCAGCAGCGCAGAGTTGTGGGGCGTGCGTCGGTGACGGCCCAGACCTTGAGGGCAACTGGCTCAGCTAAATGCGCCGGATGAGTGGCTCAGTGGGTATTCCGGCTGCGGGCAAAAGGATTGAACCTTGAGATAGATAGGGCGTTGGGCTGCACCCATCCCACAATCTTTCGAGTGCATCGGGGCAGTGCAAGTATGAAGCACGTTCACTTGCCTGGGGAGTCAATCAGGATCAAGGAGGCAGCGCAGAACCATGTGAGTGACTGGCCCAGCGTGCGACCGGGACCAGGAGCATCCCTGAGATAACGAATACTCCGGCAAGTATTTCCCATCCTTGGAATCCGCCCTCCGCCACGATCAAGGCGAAGAGAGCCGGAGCGACGAGAGCACCGATATCCACCCCAGCATTGAAGAAGCCCTGATACTGGCCCAGGGAACGCTCAGGGGCCAACTCGAAGACGAGCGCCCAGGATGACGCTGACTGCCACAGTTCGCCCGCAACTTGGGTCAGCGCTACTGCAACGATGATCGCGACGGTAAGTATTCCAGTCGTCAAGCCGCTGAGTGCAATCAGCAAGCTCGCTGCCGCCAATGCAATTCCGGCTCGAAGACCGGCGCGTGCTGCCAAGGGTACGGAATTCACTCGACGGCTCGCTGGCACTTGCAGAAAGACGACAGCAACAGTGTTGATCACCAAGACAACTGAGACGATCCAGAGAGGAGCGTCAGTTCGCTTTGCGACCCACAGCGGTAAGGCCACTGTGATCATGCTGCCATTCAGGAGCAGGACGGCGTTAAGAAGAGTGATCACCATGAAAGGCATATTTCTCAGAGCGCTGTCATGACCGAATAGGTGAGCTTTTGGAGGGGCCGGGCCGATAGATTTCCCGGAATTGTCTGGCGCATGAAGTTTCGGCGATGCCGACGTGGAAAATATAAGAGCCGCGGTGACAACATAAGAAGCGGCATTGACACCGATCGCAACCCTGTAGGAGAAAGGAGTATCGACTGCAAGAATCGCGGCTCCTGCTGCGGCTCCGACCGCTGCCCCGGCATTAGACATTGAGCGAACCGCCGCACGAAATTTTACTCGACCCTCCCGGGCAACGAGGTCGGCGATGAATGCACCGCGAGTAGCCCCAGCACCGCGATCGAAGACCGTCACCGCGCACAGCAGAACAGCCACCACGGCAGGCCCTCTAAGAATCACGTAGAAGATGGAGCCTGCGCCCTCGAAGAGAAGCACGACTACGTATAGCCGACGTGCTCCCGTGGTATCTGCATAATGTCCTATAAGAGGGCCAGCTATCAGTCCACATCCGGCTGCGAGGGAGATCACGAGACCAAAAAACTCCAGAGACATCCCGACAATGCGAGTGAAGTACAGCGCAGATACGGTGACGAAGAGGCCTCCACCTATCGAGTTGATCACCATGGCGACGGTGAAGCGACGCTGGTCCGACGTGTAATCAGAGACCCGAAAGATGCCGAACAACTTCACGGAATTCTTTGAAGATACGTCGTCAAAAGGCCATTAGCATCAATAGCGTGTATCGCAAATGCCGGGTCGTTTAGCTGCGAGGTGGTCACGCAACTCCATGGCGGTGAAACACGCGGGGCGAGCGACGGCGCTGCAATTGCAGGTGTGCCTCGAAGAGAAGAGATCATCATGTTGTGCATGTGGCCCCCAAGAATTGCGGTAACTCCAACTTCATGATTTAGAACGTCTCCGAGAGTACGGGTACCTTGATCGTCAAGAGAGGCGATGTCTTGTCCTTGCCAGCGGATGGGCGTGTGATGCAGCATAACAACGACGTGCCGGCCCGTCGGTACTCTCGCGAGTTCACGGTCGAGCCAGTCGCCGGTCTCGGGAGTGAGCGTTCCTTCGTCCCGGCCAGGGACGGTCGAGTCGAGCGCCAACACCGAGACGGAGCTTTCTTGCCAATGCTGGTGGGCCGGACCATTGACTTCTTGCTGACCCAGCACCGTGAGCGCGAAGTTTGATCGGTCGTCGTGATTTCCGGGGCACATGCGTACTGGAACCTGCAGCGCTTTGAACGCTGCAATAAGTTCTTCGTAGTCGCTGAGTCGCCCCTGCTCAGATAAGTCTCCGGACACCACAATCAAATCAAGCTCTCCGCTCATCTCCTGCAACAGGGCAATTGTCCGCTCAAGCACCTCAGAGCGTTCACGTGATCCGTCGAGGTGTAAGTCGGAGAGGTGAGCAATTGTTGAAGGTTTGACCGCAGAGAGCAACTGTTTGGGAGATAGTCGATCCTGATCAGGCAAGCGACACCATCCTTTCAATGACTTCGACTTCATCCTTGCCGTCGACGAGTACACCCCCAAACGCGTCGGTCGAATGAACAGCGTGTTCTTCGGGTCTAATCGGCTTGCTCCAGTAGCCGCTGGCCCATTCTGGGAGTACCTCTTCGGAAAGACCCGGATCCGTCGATGTCCATAAGACTTGTCCGACCGTCAACTTCTTCGGCGGAGTGGGCTGGCTCGCCAAGACAGACGCGTGTCGAAGTCCTGCGCCCAAAAGGTATGACTCCTTTGAGAGATCAACACCGTAGGCACGAGATATCGAGGCCTTAATCATTCCGCCACCCAACCGGGCGGCGATCTCACCAGCAAGTAACTCGCCGGTGGGACGGCGATACGTCTCTAAATGAATAAGGTAAATTCCATGATCTTCGGGAAGTGATTGAGCTATTGCTTCCGTGCATTCATACATGTCCTGGGCGTCTCGAGACCCACTATCCACCATGACCGACATCACCGGATGTTCCTGGAATGTGTGTGGCGGGTATACGTAACGCGAGACGGAGGCAAGTAACACGTTCACCCCGTCGAGGACCGCGTCTGTATGGAAGACATCGCCAGCAACGTACTCTTCGGCAATTAGCGCGTGCTGGTGCAGGCTGGCAAGCAGTGCAGGATCCTTCGCGACGGCATGTATCACGGTTTCCTTATCCTCAAAGATCCGGATACCTTTAGATCCAGCACCAGCACGTGGCTTGAGGACAATTGCGCCGAACTGATCCGACGCGGCAAACAAGTCATCGACTGATTGGCAATCGACCCATCGAACAGCCGTGAGAGCAGCATTGTGAAAGATTCTCTTCATCCGCAGCTTGTCGCGAAACTGCATTGCAAGTGATGCAGTCGTCCCCTGGATTGACAGAAGCGAACGCAGAGTTCCTGCGCGCACAACATCATCCTCGGCATTGCATAGCACGCGGTCCGGCTTAAGGTCTCGAGCTACATCCATGATCGTCCCGGTAGCTTCATCTGAAAAATAATCATCGACAGTCACAATTTGAGTTCCAGGTGCCATGTCTTCCAGGTCTCGTCGATGGTCCTTGCCAGTCACCATGGTGATCTGCGTTGAAGGATCAGCTTCGATGATCCAGCGATCCAGCGGCGAGGTCGAAGCAGGCTGTTGCAGGAGCAGGATGCGTGTCATTGGGCCCCTTCCGTGGCATCATCGACGAGTTCCAAGTGCCATGAGTTATTGATATCGTGCAGAACGGCTTCGAAAGGCCGTTCTGCTGAAGGCTCGATCAGCACATAACCGGCCTGCGACGAAGAAGTAAACCTCGGTCCCAATACTTGTCCGGGAATCACTTGGACGGTGGCCTCAATCACTCCGGGAATCGTCATTAGCGTTTGTGCCGTGGTGACGGATTCCACCCTCCCAGCCGCGACACTAAGCATGCACAGTGCAATGTTCTGTTTAGGGGAGGTTGGTAGACACTTTGTATTCACGGGCAGGCCCGCCTCTACATCTATGAAGAGATCCCACAGGTCAATCCCGTAGGCCCGATCAAGTAACGGCACAATTGATCCACCTCCGGGGCGGCAGGCAATCTCGCCGACGACCAGTTGGCCGCCTGTTGTCTGGAGTACCTCAAGATGGGTAATACCGTGAGGTAAGCCCAGCGCTCGGACTGATAGGTCGTGCAGATCGGACAAGACGGTGCGAAGCGGATGATCCTCTGAGAGAAGCTTGGTGCACAGCGGTTCAGCTGGGCTACGACGAATCAACGGTTTACCGTATTGAGCGACAGATAGAAAGCGAGTAGTTCCGTCTGTTACGAGGCCGTCGATGTGGAACTCAGCGCTTACGGTCAGGAATCGTTCCACAACTGCGGCTGGGTCCGGTTCACACAATTCTTTCGGTGGCTCTTCAAGAAATCGCTTCACATCTAGGTCTGACGAGAGCACGACTGCGCCACGGGTACCGGTTCCCAGACTTGGCTTAACGATTAGTGGAGCTCCCATTCTGGATACTGTGTCACGAAGCTCGCCCAGTCCGTAAACTGTTGCGAAGTCTGTTATCGGCAGTCCCGCGTTCGCGAAGCAGGACTTCATGACGTGTTTCGCTGTGAATCGCACGGCCACATCGAACGAAGTCCCCGGTATGCCATATCGACTTCTGAGAAAAGCCGCAATCTGAACACTCCGCTCCGAGGGAGCTAAGACGGCTCCGAAGGGGCTGTCTTGCATGAGTGGCGTCACAACACGCAGCACTTCGGTGAGGTCTGTGATTCGGGAGACAACTTGGACGTCGCTAAACCCACGGTCCCGATACGCTTCTGCATACCAGGGTTCGGTCAGCACTGTGACCTGGAGATCACGACGGCTGATCAGAGTGTCAGTAATGCCGAATTTGTTCGTGCCAATGAGAAGAGTGCGCAATCGTTGGTCGTTCAGCTTCATGCCACACCGCTCTGACCGGTCGCGGGGGTTCGAAGGGAAAACCGTGACGGCACCGCGTCTCTTGAATCGGAGTATCTTCCTGAATACTTAAGTCGACTCCCCAGCACACTCCAGAACGCTATCTTCCCTATCAGCATGCCCCGGTACAACCTGACAGGCTGGGCGACTCTAATCTCCAACGTCCAGGGCATCATCGCGCCGCAATGCCCTAACGGTGCCGAATGCTGAATCCATACGCCGAGGGCCGACACAGACAGTCGGGCGTACAGGGTTGCAGCATAGAAATCGCTGCCCATGCTCTCTTTTGTTGCGCCAAGGTAAATCTTTCCTGGCTCAAAGACCAGACCAACCTCAGGTATAACGCGTCTAGTTGTGTGAACCTCTTGATATGCATCGAGTATTTCGTCGTTGTATTCGAGAATAGTGGCACCTAATCGGAAGCCATAGCTGTTTGGTTCAATACGGCTTGAGTCAAAATCATCAATATGGATTCGGCCGCGCTCGACCTCGAGAGCGATCTCGCTACCTGTGAGAATCAACTAGAACCTCCAGTAACTCGTTGACATTACGCCGGAATTCATCAATTGACCCATCGTTCAATATAGTGTAGTTAGCAGGGATCTGATCGATGCCGGACGCTGAAGTGCCTGAGGTTGTTTCGTCGCCACGGTAACAGAGACGCTCCTGTCGAACTTGACTGGATGCTTCAATACGCACTACCCGGAAACCGTGTTCAAAAAGTTCTGGAAAGTCGACGTACGGGTCGCGAAGATCGTCGATAATCACCAGGTCGGCATGTTCGCCACTGAGCAGCGCGATCACGGGTGCTACAAGTGCTCGAGGGTTCAACCGACGGAGGTGGGACGCCAGTGATTCCATCAGCAATTGATCTTGTCGATCTGCTGGCAACGTCACCCCAGCCACAGATCGAATCGCCTGCTGAAGCGTATAGAGCGGTTCGGCTAGTTTCAGCCTGGCGATAGTCAATCCGCCGACCGATGCGAACTCCTTTGCCATCTCGAAAAAGGTCGACTTGCCTGCACCAGACTGTCCAATCACGCAAAGCCGGATCTGGTTTGCGTGTTTGCGATCACTCGCCTGCGGTGCCAGAAGTAAAGATCGCTCGACGAACGCAGCTACATCGCCGTTGTGTCGAACCGCAGGAGCTGAACTCCCTGACTTGACCGACGGGCCTGCTGCCGCAAATATCGCGTTCAGGCGTGGATCGCCATTGTTGGTCGTGTGGGCCGCGGATCTTAGCGGTGGCCCGAAAACGCGTCGATCATCAGTAATCTCGGCGGACGGGAGAACTCCATCACCGAAAATAAGCTGTATCACATCCTCTCCGACGGGGATACCGGCAGCAGGGATGTGCTGGTCGACGCCAGGCTGTCCTGTTGCACTGTGTAAAGTGGACTTGAGTAGTCGGACGGCCTCAGCGAGGTCATAACGGGTGCCGGTGCCGCGAACCAGCATTCCGTTGTTAGCAAGGTGGTAAAACACAAGCGAGAGGCCAGGGTCTGCCCCGTCGTCCCCTACTTCGCCAGGAACGGCAAGGCCAGCGCTAACGAGGAGGTTATTCGGGTAAAAAGTCGTGGTCACCGCCGCCATTCCATGGTCGGAGGACACGACGACGGTGTCATCGTCAGCGGCGTATCGCAAGACTTCGGCGAGGATGTTGTCAGCTTGCCGGTAGCCACGTGCTAGGAGATCCCAGGCATGCTCGCGAGTCTCAGGTGCGATCGCTATCTGACTCGGGTCGACCAGGCCGATCAGTTCGTGCCCTAGGTCGTCAGTGATCGGAACGTAGATCACGACGAGTCCAGGCTTGACGCTTGAGACGGACAATGCGGCTCTGGTGGAGCGAAGAAAACGTTCAGCGACAAGCTTCGAAGCAGAAATCAAGACTTCCTCGGCAGCCCCGTCACCGCCGTCCACTAGCTTGCGACCGTAGATGCCGTCCCGGTACAGCGCGCCGGTGCTCTCGCCGCAGAACGGACTCGATGCGATATCTCGTTGAAGTACGTCAACCAGGGAAGAGTCGAAACCCGCGACTCTTGTGGTCCAGACGGCAGTCCGCACGCAAAGCAGCTGGGAACCCACAGTCACAGTTCGATACCAGCCAGCACCGTCGGACCGAGACGGAAAGCTGGTCCACTCCGAGCCAACTTCGTTCGAGTCTCCATTGGGAGAAGTGAGAATCACTCGAGGTTGGAAATCAGGTCGGTATATCTGGACAGATTCTTCGAGATCATCCCAGACCAAAGTGTCGCCAGGCTTTAAAGGACTGAATCGTTCTCTTGCGACGCGACCGCTATAGGCTTCGATAGCGCCGAGGACACCAGGATCCACGGAGTTGTCCGCATGAAACGTCCAGGGGGCATGAACAAGAATCGACGTCACTCCACGTTTTCCCAGCCGTTGCCAGAGCATCGGTGCATGGCAAACCCCTGGCTCAAATCCACGCCGCTGGGAGGTCATGTCATTATCTAGGGCACCCGGTACCCAAAATCCGGTAACGCCATTATCCGCGGGCTGTGTTCCCGTGAAAAGGCAAGCGAGTCCCGGCGGCGTTTGGCAACTCGGCGCCGACGGGGATAGCCCCGTCGCCATGCCAGCCATTTGAACCGATGCGAGACCGGGTAGCGACCCTCGACGCACAAGTTCCTGAGTTATCCAATACGGAGCACCGTCCCACACAAGCCAATAGGTAGTCATGGCGAGATGTCTTGGAGCAGCGACGGAAGCAGTGCAAGACTGTCAATCAGATGGACCGGTCCTGCATGATCATTCAAGTCGCTCTGAGCCTCATACTTTCCAGTCCGAACCTGAACTGTCGTCACTCCGGCGGACCTGCCCATTCGGATATCAGTCGTGACGTCGTCACCGACAACCCATATTTGTTCGGTGGGAAAGTGAGCTCCCGCCGACTCGATGGCAAGCTTCAGGAAAGCCTCATTCGGCTTGCCT
>NZ_DAHXOI010000011.1:0-5450 GCF_027364955.1 Ferrimicrobium sp. | reverse complement strand
ACGACGACAGCCTCGGTATTGGCTGCGTACTCGAGTGCAGCAACGACGGCACCGGTGTCGAGATGTGCTATCGCGCCGGTCAGAAAAAATCTGCCCTTTTGCAAAGCTATCAATCGTGCTCCGCCGCTTAGAGCCTGGAAAGCACTATCAAGGAGGGAATAGGATAGATTTTCCCGGACGTCGCCGACAATGACGTGAGTGACCGGGTCTCGGGACTTAGGGGACACAAGTGGAAAACGCGTTCCGAGTTGACTGGCGACTTCCTGATTTGTTACGGGCAGAATCGCGACATCGGCACAAGCAGCAAGCAGCACTTCGACTGCGGTCACTGAAGTGAAAAGCTCCGATGCCTTCACGTCCAGCCCCTTAGCCCAAAGACTCTTAAGCATCCCAGGTGTGGACTTCGAGTCGGTGTTGGTGAGGAACCGGATTACGTGGCCGTCCGCTCGAAGAATGTCGAGCGCAGCGATGACACCAGGGACGATTCCTGCATGGGTGTAGACGGTGCCGTCGAGATCGATGAGCAGCAGGTGAGATTCCATGAGATTAGCTTCCTGTCTCCGCAGATGTGAGAGTCGGATGACAGTTATCCCTGAGGAATGACAACTTTGAATACACGCCTCGTTCCGTAACAATGCCGTTGTCAGCTAAGAAACCCTCACGCCAGGTCGCGATCTCCTCTAGTTCGGCCCACACGTCATCATCTGAAACTGGCAGGACAGACCGTGTCCGCAGATATTCCAACACACATTGCACCATCGCGATTTCCGGGTTATCGACGAGCCTGCTATGGTCAAAGAAGATCCCATAGACATGCCCTGTGGCCAGAGATTCGAAATTGATATCGTACCTGACTCGTTGAAACGGTGGATAGGGCACGGGATTAACTGCGAAGCGCTTTCGAAGATAAGATTCTAGGTCAGAAATCCCGTTAGGCTCTCTGTAATGACGCTCGCCCCGGCGCGTCGCATCTTCGATGAACCATTTTCGCTTGATCGTATAGCCGCCGGTAGACAGCGGAATGAAAGAGATGTAACCCTGTTCCAGCGATGGTGACGGCACTTCGGACAGGATGTTCAAATAGTCCCATGACTGAAACTCATCGCCATATTCGGGTACGTAGCCTTGCAGATCACCATCTCGTACAGCATTGTAGATTTTGACCGTGACACCCCAAATATCGAGCGAGGTGTCGAGCCGGTCCTTGTGCTCAAGTTCCTCGCCTTCAAATAACTTCAGGTAATAGCACTGGTGATTGTTAAGGAATAGTGAATTCCTACGAACCAACTCGGCACTTTGCGTCAAGACTGATAACAGACCGTCTTCCGGTCGCCAACTGAGCGGCGTATCAGTAACCCGAATGAACAGTGCATCGCGGTCACTAAATCTGATTCGAGTAAATACATGCACTCCAGCAAAATGTTCCTCGGATTGCGCAAGGACAAAGAGTGGAACTGTCTTTGCTGCCGTATCGGAGTCGCCGAGTACAGCCACCAGCCCGCTTCCGACTTGCATACGGTTGAAGAGACAATCCCACATTATTGTTCTCCACCGGGGAGTCACCGATCCGGACGTGGTCACCGCGATAGCGACCCGTTGTGAGACATCCCAACGGAGAATAAGTGTGTTCGCGTTGCGCGCGCCTACGACGATATCGGTACGTGCAACGTTTGGGACATAAATAAGGCACACGTCATCAGAGCCTGAGGGAACAGCCGTGCCATCGAGATATGACCGCGGACCGCATAGCAGTTGAATCTGATCTAATTCGCTCATGTGGAGACAACCTTTCCATCAGCAATCACCACATGATCACCGAGCGGCTCACCAGTGACCGCCGCTGGGATCCGGGCTTCTCTGAGGAGGATAGCAAGATGACAAAGCGTGGATCCTTGGTCAAATACAAACCCGCTTACTTGGTCGAAGAAAACAGAGAGCACTGCATAGGGGAACCGAGTTCGCACGATCGGCTTCTCGTCGGCAGCTGCGATTTCATCAAGAAGCTCGGCTATTGGATCGTGGTCGGTGACGTTCAACGCTTGGTCGATGCTGACGGCCGGCCCAATGGAAAGACGCGCGAGGAGCTCGTCCCTGTCGCGAAGGTCAAGGATTGGCCCGGAACAGACTCCGACGGACATCGTTGTGCCGCTCGACACTGCTGCCTGATCGGCCGTCGTCGGAACAGAATAGTCGGCGAAATAGAGTTCGCCACATTCCACAACCCATTCAAGAGTTGTGGTGCCGTGTTGTTTCGCCATGGCGACCGTCATTGACAAGAGTGCCGAACGAAAGCGCTCTAATACGATGATGACATCCGGGGCAAGTTCGCCCAAGTTTGTGATTCCGGATCCATCTAATAGGACCTGAGTGGCCCCAGAGGTGCCGCGATTCAGGGCCATGAGACCATCGGCAGACACCTCCACAAGTACGCCAGTCTCGATTTGGGTCGTAATGACTCCGGCGTCGCCGCGAATGTACTCGCGAACGATCGCCGATCCGAGTTCTCCCGAGACGACTCCGGCAACGCGCTCTGAGAGGGCCGCAAACAGGTCCTGTTTGGGACTGATGACTTGACGGATGTTCTCACCGAAATCGATAACGCACTCGGACGAGCTACAAGACTCAACAAAATCAGCGATTGAGCAATAAAGATCGACATCTTGCAGTCCAGCTGTATTGTACGCGACAACAATGCCTTCGCCAGTGCGAAGACCCAGGGATCGGGCGAGGCGACGCGCCTCACCACGCTTCACCTCATAGGAGGCGTATATGAGGGCGACGTCACCCAATGGGAAATCAACCGAGAGCGAACCGACATAAAGCGGTACCGTGGCAAGGAAGGGCGTACTTCGGTAGGCGGAGTCATCGAAACCTGCAGTTACATATCGACATTGCAGCACGTAAACTCTATCGCTGTCAACTGCCCATTCAACCTCGACATCGTGTCCCTCCAGCGCGTGAATTTCTCGGATCTCGTCGATAACTTTCGCAATAACCCCGTCTACCGCGACCTCAGTCTCCATATCCTCGGTATCGACGGTAATCCCCTCAATCACTCCTGCTACGAGCTGGTCTGCGACTCCCTCGACGAAACTCAATCGAACGCGAGGAAGTCCATTTGAGGCATGGGACTGGCTGAAAGCAACACCTGCAATTATCGGCATTACCATGCGTTGAACAAAGAGAGCGAGCCGTGGTACTGAGGAGTAGTCACCGCGACGGATCCGAGATAAGACCGCGGGCGCTTCGAACCAGGACCGAAACACATCTTCGATAGCGGCTATCACTCCTTCGATATCCCTGAGCCCAAGAACACTCCGGTGATTTCCAGCCAAGCTCTGAGTAGCGCCGTCCTCTTCAAGGCCGGAGGAACGCACCGCCAATAGCGATCCCGGCTGCTCACCGAGGAACTCGCCGATGCGATAGCGCAGCAGCTTTCGTTCTGAATCTGCTAATCGGTACCCAGAAGCAGCCTTCTCTATTGACTTGACAGTCTTGCCGAGGAACGCGCCCACCGTTGCTCCCAGATCACACATCAAAAACCCAACCTGCACTTGGATGTCATCGTCGAGCGAAGCTTTAAGGAACGACGCAGGCATCACGAAAGCATCGGGGACGGGAAATGTGCGGGAAAGTCGAGCAATGTCGCGAACTTAAGGCCAACGTCATCGTGACTGAAGTCAGAATCTAGGCGCGGAAGATTCGCACGCGCTTCGGTCTTCAGATAATCGAGATAGATGTCGCTCGTCCGGGGACCAATGGCTCCTTGATATTTGCCTTCGTAAAGATTGACATCTCCTCTCACCTGCCACCACATCATTTGGCCGATAGCCATTCCTGCATAGACGCGCAGCCGACGTGCGGAATAGAGTTGGAGAGTCCACTGACCGATGAAACCGATGTCGCCAAGACTCGCAGATAGATTAATGAACAGGCCAAGACGAGCTATCGAAGAACGAGCCGCAAATGTTGGCGCGTAAACCGTACCGCCTAGTCTCTCAATCGTATGCGCAAGATACAACTTTCCGGGCTCAAGGACAAACCCTTCGGGCCCTATCGTTTGTTCGACGAAGTCATTCTGATTCCTGGGATCGAGTATGTCGCTACAATATTCACGCAGAGTGGGCCCGAGGCGAAAATTGTAACTATTCGGATTGATGTGTTCGACTAGAAACGGTTCAATGACGATGTAGCCTGCATCACGAGCTAACTTAATCACGGATCTGGAAAGGATCATTCATCCTCCTATGTCATTAAGTTTCAGACCTGCACTGGGGCTAGTCGATGAGTTCGGGAATGCCATCATCTCGAACGGATATAGGATATAGAACGTCCTCGCACACTTTCCTTCATGCCTCGCGCCGCGCTGGGTGTTGGCTAATCCTTTTCGAGAGTGCACTACAGACCTCGCCGGTGTCAGTGCGCTTGGCATGTACCCGTGCGGGGAGTTAGTACGTCATAACTCTGGCCCTTGCCAGAATGGCACCCCTTACCTATCTTCGCGGGCCGCCCACTTCCTTTAGCCTCGCTGACCCATCTCGATCCGTCTCCATTCTCCCTCCCCCGCTTCCTCACCTCATTTGCCTTCATCCGCTACATTATTCGACTTTCTCAGTTTTGAGGCCTCTGAGGTACCCCTAGCGGTTGGCCGCCATTTCGGATTTGGGGCCGGCTGGTCTTGGTTGAAGTCGCCTTGGTCGCCTTGGTCGCCTTCGGTTTGGGTCTAGCCGCGGCCGGCTCCACCAGTTCGAGGCTAAGGTCTTGGAGCTGGCTCACCAAATCTCGGATCTTGCGGGCGTTGTCGAACATCGGCTGGTAGTTGGTGACCTCCTCATCGTTCAGTATGCGCGTCACAGTCTTGTTGTCGGCCTTGCGAGTCCAGAACGCGTAGGGGCCATGTAACTGCGGGGGCTCTCCGTGACAGCGGCAGTTCTGCTTGCCGCACCGGTAGGCCTTCACCGTGAGCGACCCCGGCAGTGCGAAGCCGATCTCCGCGAGCTGAGCGGCGAGCTTGGCTTGCTTGGCTTGTTGCCTCGCGTTCACTTTCACACGGGCCTCCTTTTCGATCTTGTCGTCCGCACCATCCACCCTATGCGATCAGAACCTTAGTAGAATACTAAGGTTCACGACCAAAGGGAGGCGGCATGACAAGGGACGAGCGCAAGACTCGAGAGGAGGTGCCGATGCCAGCCTCGCTGGCGGCGTTGCTCGGCGAGTTCCGTGGCTGTTTCAGCGCCTGGACGTTCCCGGTGTTCTGTGGACTGGCCTGTGGGCTGCTCGCCCAGGGCGACCGTCGCACCGTGTGCGCGATGCTGGTCGGCGCACAACTGCCACGGACCTGGAGCCACCACCGTAGGGTGGCGGGAGGGATCTTCCCCCTCCCGCTCCCGTCAAACCGGACGTGAACCTCTCGATTCATCCGGCTTCCTGCTCGCAGCTGCTCTGTGTTG
>NZ_DAHXOI010000010.1:105778-109041 GCF_027364955.1 Ferrimicrobium sp. | reverse complement strand
CCCATTCTTAGCGGCGTATTCCGAAAGTTTCATAGTATCAGTATGGTACGGTTCGCCATAAACATTCCACAAATCGCCACATAATTATACTACTAGTTCAAACACCCTCGCGAGTGCGACCCGATGACCGTCAAAGAATGGGCAACCGTCCCGATCACTTGTTCTGCCCTCGTTTATCAGGCATTGGTATTGAGCTTGAGTACATCGAAGCGGGTCCGGTCCTAAAGGTCCTGGAGTGGCGAACACTATGTGATCCACCTGAAGAAAGAGAAGGTGGAGATGAGACAAGCGCTCATAATCTGAAAGTTTCACCTGTGGAGAACCAAATCGTTTCAGAGGTCACGGGGTTGTGATCATTGTTCTTCTCGCATGGACTCTCTACTCCACTGCCATATCTCGAATCCTACTCACTTTCACCATCTACAGGTTCACCATCTGCTTCGTTTGCCTACTCGCGCCTTTCTACTACAAGTCGATTTCCTTCTTGCTGTCGACAACTACGGTGCATTAATAAAGGCCGCGGTGTTCTTGAGCGGGAGATCTCCTTGACTAGTGCGGGTATACGGAGCACCGACGAGATTGCTCGCCTCACTCCAGGTGAGAAACGGGGAGAACGCCACTGCAGTGCATGACGAGAAGGGAGCTCCGGTTGGATCAATCAGCGACTTTGACGTCCCTGTTCCAGTGGGCATGTGCACGTGTACCGGGGACCCATTTCCCAGTGAGACGGCGATGCTACCTCCGACGGGTGTTGAAATACAAGCGGGATCTCCTGGTTGCTGATTGACACCGACGGTACCGAAAAGGATGTCTACTGCCGTACCACCTGGTGCGAGGGTGATGGGAGCAGGGCTGAGAGGGATCCCAAATGACGATGTCGCGGGAGCCAAAGAGGACCCGTAGGCCAAGAAGTCGCTCGATCCCTTTGTCCCCGCCGGACCGGGTAGCAGCGGCATCGTCGCTGGGGTGCCGTCGGCATTTGCCAGATACAGAAAGGAAGGATACACTGGCAGCGAACATGCCTGTCCTGACCTATTGATGAAATTGAAGCCACTCATCTGGTTGTCAAATCCCGGCAAGCTTGTCCAGTACTGCGTCTCAAGCTGGCTCGACGTACAAAGCGGAGAGCTTACCACCGCACTTCTGGTCGCGCCTCCACGCTGAGATGGCTCCCACGGTGGACCCCCCGTGTTCTTGGAGGTCGGTATCGACTTGAGTGGGACAAGGCGTGGCGCAGATCTCCTCGTCAGTGCGAAGCTCCCAGCTACAGCGAAGACCAAGACTAGAGATGCAACCATCATGACGAGTTTCCTGTGTGTTATGCGCATCACGCCCTCCCGCATAATGGTCGTGAGCCTCACTATAATGACCCCCTTTGATATCTCGTATGCTAATCATCATCGTCCCACGGCTATCAAGCTCTTCGACACACTTTGAATTATTCCAGTGAATCAGCTACCTCCTTCACCGGTTCGGTGATCCAAACCGCGGTAGGTGGCGTAGGCGATGGGATTATGGAAAGTTGAACGCCTTTCGATCCACCTGAAGTAGGAGAGGGGTGAGCGGAGTGGAGACGAGACAAGCGCTCGTATTCCAAAAGGCCTTCAGCTTCCACGCTTGTGGAGAGCTACATCGCTGCGAAGGTCGCATGGTTGAAACGGGCACTCGTTTCGCTGACGCCATAGCCACTTTGGGGGCTCGTCGGGTTTTCTGGCAAGTCCACAGGGTTAACACAGGGCCTGAGCTGATGGGCCCGGTGGGATTCGAACCCACGACCAAGGGATTATGAGGTGTTCACAAAGTGTCCGAGCTGGTAGTCATAGTGTCCGAGTACGTCTCATCGTTGCAGCTCATTGAGGCGTTTCGGCAAGGGTGCTGAGATAGCCTCGGACTGGGTGGGACGTGCTCGGACACAATTGTTGGGTGAAGCGGACGTGGAGATTATCCTAAGCATTGGTTGGTCCTGGGACACTCTACAGCTGGCCGGACCGCTGAGGTCACAAGCAGTATCCGTGCTATAGTGATGCCATGAATATACACACCACCACCATCCGACTTCCAGGCCCAACCGCCGAGGCGCTTGAGGTAGTCGCCAAGGCTGACAACCAGTCGGTCTCCGAGGCTGTTCGGCAAGCAGTTGTCGAACACATCCGGGCACGCCGAGCTGACCCGGAGTTCCAGAAGAGCCTGCACCATCTGCTCGATTCGCAGCGAGAAGTGTTCGAAAGGCTCGCCGATCTTTGATCAAATACTTGGGCCTGGGCGACTACCTAACGATCGCCGAGTTGATCCTCGGCATCGACGGCGAGTTGTTGGCTAAGGGCGTTGGGATCGGCCTGGCCGACTCAGCCCTTGCTGCACCTCAGGCATCGTTCGATGGTATCGAGTTCTATCCGGAACTTGAGCGGAAGGCAGCTGTGCTGCTCGAGCACTTAGTTAAGAACCATCCGTTGCCCGACGGCAACAAGCGCACGGCCTACGCCACGATGTGGATGTTCATCACGATCAATGGCCTTACGTGGACCTTGGAGGACCCAGATGAGATCGTACCGATGATCATTCGTGTTGCGTCTGGCGACATCAGCACTGAGGAGCTCACTGAGTGGATCTCCTCAAACATCAAGCAATGACTCTTGCAATCCGAATTGAATCGTAAGGTCATGCGTCCTTGGTGGACTGGAGACTGAAGGATGTGATGGAGGTTGAAGTTTTATTTCGAGTCGAACATACATAGTTCAACGGAATACCTTCACCCTCTATTGGTCCAACTACGGGGATACTGACGCGATTGGGACATGACACGGCTGGAACTCGGACACCTGTGGCCAGTTAACGCTAGGGATAAGTGAGGAGGATCGATGAACACGAAGCGATTTCTACAACCACAAATCTTGATCGCAGTCCTTCTTTTGCTGATTCTGGTTGGCGTCGTGATCTTTGCGAATAGGTCATCTGATGGACCCAACACTGGTACTGTCACTGTTCAAGGAATCGGCATCGTTGTGAACCAGAAGGGTACATGCGCTAAAGTTATCCCCAACTTTTTGACTCGAACTCAAGTGGTTTGTACCCATGGAGTCGTTTTTGGTAGGAAGGGAGAATGCGTGACCTTTGCGGAAAGCAACTTTACTCCGAGGTTTACCATTCCTGAGCCCTCCAAAATGTCGCTCTGTAAAAGCCACGGGTGGACTTGCTCACCAAATGGGACACTGAACTCCGCTTACCTATGCAGCCTGTAGCGTAGCGGCTTGTTCGAACTGAAT
>NZ_DAHXOI010000010.1:104343-105771 GCF_027364955.1 Ferrimicrobium sp. | reverse complement strand
CATGGACTTGCTCACCAAATGGGACACTGAACTCCGCTTACCTATGCAGCCTGTAGCGTAGCGGCTTGTTCGAACTGAATCGGCGATAAATAGTCGATGCTCGAGTGCCTACGCTTCCGGTTGTACCACTGGATCCAATCAAAGATTGCGGTTCTTGCCTCCTCTCGTGTGCTAAAGTCGGTTCGGTAGACGAGCTCTTTTTTGAGTGACGCCCACAAAGATTCCGCCATAGCGTTGTCAAAACTTTAACCGGCTAATGGATACATTAGGGAGTTCTCCGCTACGCTTCCGAACCCGGTTAATGCCTCTTAACCTGCTAATCAAGGCGCTCCGTCTCAGTTTTGAAGTGCCTCACGATTAGCCGGTTAAGAGGCAATCCCCGACCGTTCCCATCGATTGGGGCATGCCAGCAAGCCTCAACATCTCTCTGAAGTCGTCACTGGTGTATTGGGACCCGTGGTCCGAGTGGAAAATAGTCGTCGGTAACATCGCCCTGCCCCGAACGGCTTTTGCCTGGTTAAGGGCATCAATGAACACTGGGGTATCCATCGTATCGCTCATCTTGTAACCAAGAATCCTCCTCGAACACGCATCCATAACGGTGACCAGATAGAGCCAGCCCTCCTTGGTTCCGATGTAGGTCAGGTCGCTCACCCAGAGCTTGTCAATCGCGTCAACAGAGAAGTTTCTCTTCACGAGATCATCGCTCTTTCTGGCATGACGATCAGGCCTTGTCGTGATGGTCTTGGCTCGTCCACAGGCTCCCTGGATGCCCAGTTCATCCATGAGACGGCCGACGGTAGCCACCGAGACCTCGATTCCACGACTCCAGAGCTCGCGTGTGAGCCTCGGAGCCCCATAGATGCTCCGATTGGCTTCAAAGGCCTCTAGAACGTGCTTCTTGAGCGTTTCACGGGCCTTACACGCCGTCTCGTAGACTCCTCGCCCCTCGGCGTTCCAGCGGTAGTAGCCAGAGCGTGAGACCTTACACACGTGACAGAGCACTGAGATTGGAAATTCGGCCTTCTGGGCATCGATGAACTGATAGATCAGTTCCCGCCGGTCTCCTTGACCCAGAAGGCCGAAAATCGTTTTAAGATTTCCTTCTCCATTCTGAGCTGCTCATTCTCCTTGCGAAGCCTACGGTTCTCTGCGGCAAGATCCGGGGTTACCCCCGCATCCCGCGCCTCCTTGCGGGCTTTGTCCACCCAGTTCGACAGCGTGGCCTTTGAGATGCCAAGGTCCTCGGCCACCTGCCTCACGGTCAGGTTTCCGCTCTCGACGAGTCTCACCGCGTCTTTTTTGAATTCGTCGTCAAATTGTCGACGAGTCTTCTCATTCCTAGTTTTCTGATCTTCCGTTTCTCCCATACCTATATTCTCCTTGTTTTAAGGGAGAACCGTGTCCCGTATCGTGAGTAGTTTCAAG